>JAHEKK010000015.1 GCA_024638395.1 Gemmatimonadota bacterium
TACGACGATCAGAAGCTCCACCAGGGTGAAGCCTCGGATGCTCTTCGGGGTCCGTTCCCGGTCTCCGGCAAGAGTACACTGCGTTTTGTCGCGCAACGGCTTACCCGCGCGGTCTTGGTTAGGTCGAGTTGGCTTCCCCGGATTATCGGTTGCCGGCGACAAGGTCCTGACCGGCGTCGGGTCCGGGCGAGTCCGGCGGAGGTCCGGAATCCGCCGCGCCCTGGCGGGGTGCCAGGGGCGAGACCGTTGACACCGGTTCGTCGGCCTCCCAGCGTGAACACATCGTAGTCGCGACGGGGACGCCCACCACCCGTCGCACCCAGGCCGACCCATAGCCCAGAGCCCAACGCATGAGCCGCACGGAATGATGACGCGATCCGCCCTGGCGGCGGGTCTGGCGGGCGCGATCCTCACAGCGACCGCAGGCTCGGTGCCCTCCCCTCGAGGAACTCCGGCGCATCTGGCTGCACCGGCCGCGACCGAAGTGGAGGCCGCCGCTTCTGCGGAGGTCGTGGAGACGTACTGCACCCGGTGCCACAACGACCGGCGGCTGCGGGGCAATCTCTCTCTGGAGGGATTCGATCCCGATGTGGCCGAAACGGATGCGGAAACCGCGGAGCGCATGATCTGGAAGCTCAGGGCCGGCATGATGCCTCCCCTCTCGGCCCGGCGCCCCGGAGGCGACACCCTGCAGGCCCTGGCCGCCTCCATGGAAGCCCGGATCGACGACGCGGCCCGGGGCCGGCCGACGCCCGGGACACGCCCGTTCCAGAGGCTCAATCGAGCCGAGTACGAACGTCTCGTCTACGATGTTCTCGGTCTTCGGGTCGATGCCGGCGAATGGCTCCCCACGGACCAGATCAGCGCCAGCTTCGACAATATCGCCGACGCCCAGACGCTTTCGCCGACCCTCATGGACGCCTACCTGACGGCCGCCAGCGAGATCGCCCGGCGCTCGGTCGGGCAGCCCGACGCACCGGTGTCGCAGAGGACCTGGACCAACCCACCGTCGGTCTCACAGCACGAGTGGGACAGGGTCGAGGGAGCCCCCTACGGCACGCGAGGGGGCATCAGCGCGCTCCACACGTTCCCCGCCGACGGAGAATACGTCTTCTCGATGTCGTTCATGTCGGGCTGGGGAGAGCGGTATCACGACATCGACGTCTCCATCGACGGCGAACGGGTGGCGCTGGTGAAATACGGAGGAGACATCGACTTCCAGGGGCGGAAGTCTTTCCCCGTCGAGACCGACCCGCTCTTCATCCGTGCGGGAGAGCACCGGGTTACCGCGGCGTTCATCCGGAAGATGGACGGTCCCTACGAGGACCTCATCCGCCCGAACGATTGGTCTCTGACCGGTACGGAGGCCAGCTATGGAACCACCAGCCTGCCTCATCTCATGAGCCTCGCCATCGAAGGCCCCCACAACCCGGTTGGGGTGTCCGAGACGGCCACGAGGACCCGCATCTTCACATGCCGGCCCACGGAACCGAACGAAGAGGAGCCCTGCGCCCGTCAGATTCTCGGGGCCTTGGCCACCCGGGCCTACGGGCGTGCCGCAGGCCCGGAAGAGGTGACGCCCCTGATGGTCTTCTTCAGGGAAGGGCGGCGCTCCGGGAATTTCGAGCTGGGTATCCGGACGGCCCTCGAAGCCCTCCTCGCCAGTCCCCACTTCCTGTTCCGCATGGAGCGCGAGCCCGAGGGCCTCGCGCCGGAGACACCCTTCGTCCTGGACGGCGCCGACCTGGCGAAGCGTCTCTCGTTCTTCCTGTGGGGCACCAACCCCGACGAGGAGCTCAGGAGCCTCGGGGCTTCAGGGGCTTTGGTGGACTCCGCCGTGCTGGTGGCTCAGGCCCGGCGAATGCTCGCGGATCCCCGGTCCGTCGCTCTGTCGGACCGGTTCGCCTCGCTCTGGCTCCGCCTACAGGACCTGGAATCGGTCGAACCCGATGCCTTTTGGTTTCCCGACTACAACCGGCAACTCATGGAGGCCATGTCGGCGGAGACCCGGCTCTTCTTCGACCACATGATCCGGGAGGATCGCAGCTTCCTCGATCTGTTCCGGGCCGACTACTCGTTCGTCAATGAACGTCTCGCGGCCCACTACGGGATTCCCGGTGTGGTCGGGAGCGAATTCCGTAAGGTGGCGTATCCCGACGACAAGCGGCGGGGGATCTTCGGCCACGGAAGCGTGCTGGTGCAGACCTCCCTGGGGAACCGGACCTCTCCCGTGCTTCGGGGAAAGTGGGTGATGGAGGTGCTTCTGGGATCCCCTCCGCCGCCTCCACCGCCCGGCGTGCCCGATCTGGAAGAGACGGCGGGGACGGCGGAAGGCAGGGCCCTCTCGACCCGGGAACGCATGGAGATGCACCGAAGCAGCCCGGCCTGCTCGTCGTGCCACAACGTGATCGACCCCATCGGCCTCGCACTGGACAACTTCGACGTCACCGGGCGCTGGCGCATTCGTGAGAACGGCGTCGGACTGGACACCCGGGGCACGTTCTACGACGGCACCGAGATCGAGACCGCGTCGGACCTCTCCGCAGCTCTTCTCGAGCGCCCCATCCCGTTGGTGCGCCACTTCACTTCAGCCTTGATGGCCTACGCCCTTGGACGCAGAGTGGAGTACTGGGATCAACCCGCAATTCGACAGATTACGGATAGGGCAGCCGACGACGGCTACCCCATGTCTTCTCTTGTGCTTGGTGTCGTTGCAAGCGACGCATTCCGCATGAAGGAATCGTCATGACCCAGGAGTTCGCAGCCCGACAGAGCCTGGAGGCTCAATGCATTTCCTGACGGGGAAGAATCTTCCCAGACGCACCTTCCTGAAAGGCGCCGGGGCCTCCCTGGCCCTGCCGCTCCTGGACGCCATGGTTCCAGCAGGCCGGCTTTCCGGAGCCACCCGGGCCGCCTCGGCCACACGCCTCGTATGCATCGAAGAGGTCCACGGTGTGCCGGGATGCAATGAGTGGGGCGCCAGCCAGCATCTCTTTGCGCCGGCCACGACCGGCCGGGACTTCGAGCTGGTGGAAGGGAACGTGCTCAAGGCCCTCGAGCCCTGGCGCCACCGGATGACCATCGTCAGCAATACCGACGTCCGTATGGCCGAAGCGTTCGAAGCCCAGGAGATCGGAGGGGATCACTTCCGCTCCAGCGCCGTCTTCTTGACCCAGTCCCACCCCAGGCAGACTCAGGGATCCGACATCTTCTGCGGAACGTCGTTGGATCAGATCCACGCCCAGCGGTTCGGCCAGGACACGGTGCTCCCTTCCCTCCAGCTCTGCATCGAGAGCACCGACCGTGGGGGGGGCTGCGACTACAACTATTCTTGCTCCTACACCGACTCCATCAGTTGGTCGTCGCCCACCACTCCCCTGCCCATGATCCGGAGCCCGAGGACCGCCTTCGACCTCCTGTTCGGCGCGGGAGGGTCGGCGGAAGAACGGGCTTTTCGGCGCCGTACCCACAGGAGCATTCTCGACTGGGTCGCCTCCGAGGTCGCGGACATGCGGCGTGAGCTCGGAGCGCTGGACCGGGCCCGGGTGGACCAATATCTGGAGAACGTTAGGGAGATCGAGCGACGGATCGAACGGGTGGAAGCTCGAAACACCAGTGGCGAGCCCCGGGACCTCCCCGGTGCCCCTCCAGGAGTGCCCGACTCCTTCTCGGAGCACATGCGCCTGATGTTCGACCTCCAGGTACTGGCCCTGCAGACGGACATGACCCGGGTCATCTCCTTCAAGATGGGCCGGGACGCATCCAATCGGACGTTCCCCGAGTCCGGTTCCGACCGGGCCTTCCACCCCGCGTCCCATCACGGCGCCAAGGAAGACGGGATCCGTGAGTTCAACGAAATCTGCAAGTACCGCACGGGACAGCTCGCCTACTTCCTGGAGCGTTTGGAGGCCACGGAAGACGGCGACTCCAACCTTCTCGACGCGTCGGCCGTCGTCTGGGGGTCCCCCATGGGTGACGCCAACCTCCACAACCACCGGCGCTGTCCGCTGGTGGTCATGGGTGGTGCCGGCGGTCGGTTGGAGGGGGGACTGCATCTAGAGGCCTCCGACGGCACTCCGATGGCCAACGCTTTCCTGACCTTGCTCCATCAAATCGGCCACGAGGACCTCGAGGCCTTCGGCGACAGCACGGGCGAGTTCCCCCTGGTGGCGCCGTGAAGCTGGCCTGGTTGGCGGCGGCCTGGGTCCTCAGCACGGCCTCGGCCGGGCCGGATTCGCCGGTGGCCGACGCCGCGCAGCGAGGGGACCTGGAGACCGTACGCACGCTGGTCCGCCAGGGAGCCGACGTCAACGCCCCCCAGGGGGACGGCATGACCGCCCTCCACTGGGCCGCCGAGCGGGGAGACGCGGAGCTCGCCCGGCTTCTGCTGTACGCCGGCGCCAATGTGGCGGCCGGAACCCGGATCGGCGCCTACACTCCCCTTCACCTCGCTGCCCAACGGGGATCGGGAGCCGTGGTCGGAGTCCTGCTGGAGGGAGGCGCAAATCCTGAGGCCGCATCAAGTAATACAGGATCCCGTCCGCTTCATATGGCTGCAGCAGCGGGAGATGCGGTATCGATCCAGGTATTGATCCAAGCCGGGGCTCTGGTGGACGCCCCGGAGACGGCATGGAGCCAGACGCCCCTTGTCTTCGCCGCAGCCCGGGGCCACGCCGATGCGGTGAGGATGCTGGTGGAGGCCGGCGCCGATCCGAATCACCACACGCGTTGGGTCGACGTCGAGGAGCGAGCCGAGGCCGACGAGGAGGCCGACAAGCGCCTCGAAGAGTTTCTGGAGAAGCTCAAGGATAGCGAAGGCGGGGGCCCGGACTGGCGGCCGACGCCGAGCCAGGTGCAGGCCGCCGTCGAAGCCGCCCGTGAGATCCAGCGGCGGTGGCCCGATGTGCCCCATCCGAATGAGGAGGCCGAGGAGGGCTCCGACGAGGAGGCCTCCGACTCTCTCCCTGAGGGCCCAGCTACTCCGAAAGAGGGATCCGCCCCTCAATCCGGCGATTCGGTCTCCGCCGAATCCGGCGCGGTGGAGGGGGTCCCGACCGCCGTCGATGCCGCTCCGGCGCCACCCTCGCCGGACTCGGCAGGACCCCGCCCCAAATCCTACGCCCAGATGGTGGAGCGATGGGGCGGCCTCACACCGCTTCTCCATGCCGTCCGTCAGGGACATCGTGAGGCGGCCCTGACCCTCATCGAGGTGGGCGCCGACGTGAACCTCGCCTCCGACGGAGACGGGACCACACCCCTCCTCATGGCGGCCCTCAACGGCCAGTTCGACCTGGCAGAGGTGCTCCTCGAGCTCGGCGCGGACCCCAATGCCACAGGCGTAGCGGGCGTCACGCCGCTCTTCGCGACCCTCGAACGTCAGTGGGCCCCCCGGGCCTCCTACGCCCACCCCACGGCCCATCAGCAGCAGGAGTCCACGCACCTGGCGCTTCTGGAAGCCCTCCTGGAGGCAGGTGCCGACCCCAACGTTCGCCTCACCTCCCACCTCTGGTTCATGGAGTACACCTTCGGAGTACTCCGGGGCAGCGGCATCAATCTGGGGGGTGCGACGCCCTTCTGGCGGGCCGCGTACGCACTGGATGTAGACGCCATGCGTCTGCTGAAGGACCACGGCGCCGACCCCTCACTCGCCACCGTCAAACCGCCCGAACGGCGCCGGAGGCCCATGGAGGCGGAGCCCGAGGAGGAGGAAGGAGAAGGGGACGAAGCCGAGCCCACCGAGGAGGGAGAGGCCGCAGCGGAAGAGGGGACCGCGGAGCCTCCCGAGGCCGCAGCAGCAAACGAGGAGGGCGGCCCCATCAAAGCGAATGCGGAGGGTGAGAGCGCCCACGAGGAAGAGGCGGGAGAAGCCGGCGAGGAGGATGAGATCGACCACTCCGGCGTGCCTCCCGTTGAGGTCGGAGGGCCCCACATCCACCCCATCCACGCTGCCTCCGGAGTCGGGTACGGCCAGTCCTTCGCGGGCAACGCCCACCGGTACGTTCCCGACAACTGGATGGCCGCGGTGCGCTTCCTCGTCGAAGAGTGCGGCGCCGACGTGAACCTCCGGGACGCCAACGCCTACACGCCCCTGCACCACGCGGCGTCGCGCGGCGATAACGAGCTCGTCCGCTACCTGGTCGCACGGGGCGCCGATGTGACCGTCGTCAGCAGGAGCGGCCAGACCACGGCCGACATGGCCAACGGACCGGTCCAGCGGGTTCCACCCTACCCGGAGACGATCCAACTCCTGGTCGAGTTGGGTGCGACGAACAACGACAAGTGCGTCTCCTGCTGACCCGGGGCGCCGTACCCGCGGCCCTCACGAAGCGACCCGAGACCCGGGGAACCATGGGGCCCGGGCGGAGGCAGCGGTAGAAACGCCGGCGACCCTCCGCCGTATCAAGCGGCTATGAACGACCCCGCCCCGCTTCCGGCCATCGACATCGACCCGGACCGACTCTGGTCCACGCTGATGGCGTCGGCGGAAATCGGGGCCACGCCCAAGGGTGGACTCCGGCGCCTCACCCTCACCGACGAAGACCGGGCCATGCGTGATCTCTTCGCGGCATGGGCGCGGGAGTCGGCGTATGAGCTGAGGGTGGACCGGCTGGGGAACATGTTCGTACGCCGCCCCGGCGCCGACCCAACCGCCCCCCCGGTGCTGGTCGGAAGCCACCTCGATACCCAGGCCAAGGGAGGCCGGTTCGACGGGGTTCTGGGCGTCCTGAGCGGGCTGGAGATCCTTCGCGCGCTGGACGACCACGGAGTCACCACGGAGCGGAGCATCGAGGTGGTGAACTGGACCAACGAGGAAGGGGCCCGATTCCAGCCTCCCATGATGTGCTCGCTGGCGTTTGCAGGAGGGGAATCCGTGGAGTGGGCCCTCCAGAGGACCGACAAGGCGGGCGTTCGCTTCGGAGAGGCCCTGGAAGGCATCGGATACCAGGGGGACACGGAGGTCGGCGGGCGGCAGCTGGACTCCTACCTCGAGCTGCATATCGAACAGGGACCCACTCTGGACCAGGCAGACGTAGACGTGGGCATCGTTACGTCCGGCTACGCCATGAGGGGCATGAGGATCCAGGTCCTGGGAGAAACGGCCCACGTCGGTCCGACGCCCATGCATCACCGGAGGAACGCCCTGGTCGGTGCCGCCTACGCCGCCGTCGCGGTCAACGAGATCGGCTGGCGCTACGCTCCGGAAGACGGGAAGGCGTCGGCAGCCAGAATCGACGTGTGGCCCAACCTGCCCGGGCTCTTGTCGGACGAAGCCCAGCTCTACATCGACTTCCGCCACCCGGATCCTCAGCGCCTGGAACACATGGCCGACGAGGTCGAGGCGGCGGTGGCCGAGAGCGCAAGGAAATCCCGCACGGAGATCACCGTCGCCGAACGCTGGGGCTTCGGCGGACTCCGCTTCGACGAGGACCTCGCGCGTCTGCTCTTCGACCGGGCCGGAGCCATGGACCTGCCGGTCCTGGAGATGGCGTCCCAGGCCGGCCACGACGCCTACCACCTCAGCCGCGTCTGTCCAACGATCATGATCTTCACACCCTGTAGGGGCGGAATCACGCACAACGAGAGGGAAGACGTGGAACTGAGCCGAACGGTCCCGGGGGTGCGACTGCTCCTTCACGCTATGCTCGAGCGCGCTGGGTACAGGTCTCCGTGACCGTGGCCCGGCGGTGAGAAGCCGGCAGTCCAGGACCGCGGCCGCCCAACGTCGCGGGCGTCGGCGTTTCCCGAAGGTGGCGGCGGCCCTGTTGGCCACCACCGTCTTTGCGGCTCTTCCTGGAAGCGGAAATGGGCAGGAACCCGACCTCCGGCCCTTCTTTACGGCTCAGACGGAGGAAGCCCGAGCCCGGGCCGCAGCGGCCCTCGTTCAGGACGGCGCTTCCGTCGAGGCGGTCTACAGGGCTCTGCAGGCCGGGCGCACCTACAGCGCTGACGCGCCCACGGGCCGTCTGGAGAGGGAACGGGAGTCGCCGGTGGACGGAGAGCCCTACCGAACGGTCTTCGTGGTGCCCGAGGGCTATGACCCCAGCCTGAGGTATCCCGTCCGTTTCTATCTCCACGGTGGCGTCAACCGCAGCGCCTTCGCGAAGGGCGGTGGCTGGTGGTCCCGCTGGGAACGGGTCGCGGGGGACGAGTACATCACCGTACTCCCCGCGTCATGGGGAAGCGCGCCGTGGTGGACCCGAGGCCAGGTCATGAACCTCCGGGAGATCCTGGGGACCCTGAAACGCGACTACAACGTGGATGAGAACCGGGTCACCGCCACGGGGGTGTCGGACGGGGGCACCGGCGCCTACTACCTGGGCGTCAAGGACCCGACCCCGTGGGCCGCGCTGTTCCCCTTCATCGCGAGTCCGGGAGTCCTCCTGAATCCGCGAGTCGGAGCGGAGGGTCACATCCACCTGGGCAACCTCATCAACACGCCCCTCTACATCGTGAACGGAGAGACGGACCGACTCTACCCCGTCCGTAGTGTCGAGCCCTATCTGAGGTCGTTCGCCGAGGCGGGGGTGCCCTTCGAGTTCCATCCCCAGCCGGGAGGCCACGACACGGCATTCTGGCCTGAACTGGCTGAGAACATCGAGTCCTTCCACCGCAATTTCCCAAGGGATCCCCACCCCGAGCGGGTCGTGTGGGCAACCGAGGACGTGGATCATTTCCCACGGGCCCACTGGGTCGTCATCGACGAAACGGGACATGTGGAGGGGGACCAGGACCGGGGCGCGCTCGCGGGTCTCACGGAAGACGGGAACGCAGCCGTCGTCGACGCGCGCCGTGACGAGAATACGGTGCGCTTGAGCGTCTACCACGCCCCGCGGGTGCGGATCCTGATTTCACCCGACGTCTTCGACCTGTCCAAGCCCGTGCGGGTCACGTTCAACGGCGTCGAAGTGTTCGGGGGGCTCGTGGAACCCTCCTTGGAGACCCTCCTGAAATGGGCCGCTATCGACGACGACCGCTCGATGCTCTACGTAGCCGAGATCGAGGTGAGGGCGCCGGCGCCGTAGCTGTAGTGCCCGGCGACGTCGGTCACTGAAGCCCGACGGGTTGGCTGGAGTTTTGGTTGAAGACCTCCGGTGGATGCGGAGCGCCGTTCGGGGTCTGCGGGGTCCTGCACACCGGTCAATTGACCACTCGCGACCTGGGGGGAGCGCGTTCGGTCAATCGAACACGCTATCCCGGTTCAGGTGACCTTCCGCCGACATGCAATCCTGGCCCACGCCGCTTTGACCTCCTCAGGCGAGGTCGATCGTCCATTGGCCGGGACCGCGCGTCACGCGAGGACGATCCACCGGGTCACCAACGGCCTTGGGCACTACACCAATGCCGAAGGTACCCGGGCCACGAGTGACCCGGGTACCTCCGCTGTTTCGTGTCCAGCCTCTCGAAGGAGCCTACCGGATGCGGCGGTAGACCGCGTGGCTCACGACCTCTTCGCCTTGTTCGTTGGTGCGCCGGTATTCGTTGTTGATGGTGTTCCCGTCTTCCGAGAGCACGTTGATGATGACCTGGTAGGGTTCCCCGTTCCGGGCATTGATGATGCGGTTCGTGTACTGATCGACCACTTCGACGGCGGTGGTGGCGCTCTCCTGCCCCTCCACCGGGTGGAACTCGCCATCGAACATCGTCACATAGCCCCAGGTATTGGTCTCCCCCTCCTCGTTGGTGTTGGCCACCGTGATCCGCATGCCTCCGTCGCCGTAGGGCTCGTAGGTCATGAGGTTCTGAGCCGGCGCCGGGCGGTCGCTGTCCATCTGCCAGACGCCAAAACGGGGATTCGAGTTCTCCACCGCGGCAACCTCGTCGGCTCCCGAGTCCGCCGCCGCTTCTGCGTCGCCACCGCCGCATGCAACCGGAGCGAGGCTGAGCAGCATGACCAGCGCGGCACCGGACAGGTTCCTTCGATCCATGAATCGTCCCTCCTTGGGATTCGAAATTGACCGGGAAAGCTAGGCGGACCGCCGTCAGGGCGACAGTGAGCGACGCCAGGTTCATCCGGCGGCCGGCGAGCGAGGTTGCCGTAGCCGGGCCGATGAGGGCATTCCCTCACGTGCACCCGGGGCCCACGTCGTCTATTGTTCCGGCCTGGCTGCCCAGAAATGGGTGGATCCGGACACTTTGGCTCCGGACTCCCACGGCCCCAACGACCCAACAAGAGCAGCGGATGACCTCCAACCGACTCCCCCGATTCGACTCGTCGCCGACCTTCGCCGGCGGGCCCAAGCGCGATCACCATGCCGGCCCACGAGCCCTGGCGGGAATGGCCCTGGCCGCCATCCTCGTCCTGGTTCCGGCCCCGGCCAAGGCCCAAGCGCCACCCCCCGGGACCCTGGTCCTGGACTCGGCTTTTCATGCCGGATTCGAGTGGAGGAACATCGGTCCGGACCGGGGAGGCCGCTCTATCGCCACCTCAGGCGTGCGCGGACGCCCTGACGAGGCCTACTTCGGCGCCACCGGCGGAGGCCTCTGGAAAACCACCGACGGAGGAGAGAACTGGTCCGCCGTTACCGACTTCATGGTGACCTCGGCCTCCGTGGGCGACGTCGCCGTCAGCGAGACCGACCCGGACCTGGTCTTCATCGGCATGGGCGAGACGTGCATCCGAGGCAACATCATGCCGGGAGACGGGGTCTATCGCAGCCGAGACGCCGGGGCGAGCTGGGAGCACGTGGGGTTCGGCGAGTCTCACGGCATTTCGAAGATCCGCATCCACCCGACGAACCCGGACGTCATTTTCGTGGCCTCCTTCGGCAAGTATTCCGTGCCCAGCGAAGAGCGAGGCGTATTCCGGAGCACGGACGGCGGCGACACGTGGACCCGGGTCCTGTACCGGAACGACGAAACCGGCGCCATCGACGTATCCATCGACCGGAACAATCCGGACGTGATCTACGCGTCCATGTGGGAGGCCTACCGGAAGGAATACCAGATGTCTTCCGGCGGCCCGGGCAGCGGGCTGTTCAAGAGCACCGACGGCGGCACGACCTGGACCGAGATCACACGGAACGAGGGCCTACCCCAGGAGGGGCTCGTGGGCCGCATCGGGATCTCCGTATCCCGAGCCAACTCCAACAGGGTCTACGCCCTGGTGGAGAACGACAACGGAGGACTGTTCTCGTCGGACGACGGCGGAGACACGTGGACGCTCATCAACGACGAGCGTCGCATTCGGCAGCGGGCCTTCTACTACACGCACGTCTTTGCCGACCCCCACGACGAGGACGTGGTCTACATCCAGAATACGTCGCTCTTCCGGTCGGAGGACGGAGGCGAGACCCTGGAGACGATCAACAACGGAACCCACGGTGATTTCCACGATTTCTGGATCGATCCGGACGACCCCTCACACCTCGTCGTGGCCAACGACGGCGGGGGGGCGGTCTCCCTGAACACGGGGGACGAATGGACGGATCAGGAGTTCTCGACGGCGCAGTTCTACCACGTGGTCACGACGGCTCACACACCCTTCCACGTCTGCGGCTCCCAACAGGACAACAGCACCCTGTGTACGCCCTCGGACTGGAATTTGAGCGACTTCGAAGGGCGGGATGAGGAGTCCGACGAGGACGTCACGGCCGGATCGACGGCCCTCTCCTATCGCGCAGGCGGGGGAGAACCAGGATACATCGCACCCGATCCCCTGGACCTGGACCAGTTCTTTTCGGGCACCAACAACGGCCGCTATCTGGACCGCTTCAACCGTCGCCTCGGATCTTCGAGGGAGGTGAACCCCTACCCGTGGTTCTATTCGGGGGAGCCGGCCGTGGACATCCGTGAACGGTGGCAGTGGACCTTCCCCATTGTCTTCTCGAAGGCGGATCCGACCCGGCTCTACGTGTCATCCCAGCGCCTCTGGATGACTCGGGATCAGGGCAACACCTGGGAGAACCTCAGCGGCGACCTGACCCGGGCCGATCCGACCACCCTCCAGCACTCGGGTGGACCCATAACGGGAGACATGAACGGCCCGGAGGTCTACGCCACCATCTTCTCGGTGGCCCCGGGCAAGCTCGACGTGAACGTGATCTGGACCGGTTCCGACGACGGGCTGGTCCACGTGACGCGGGACGGTGGCCAGAACTGGATGGATATCACACCGCCCGACATGCCCGAGTTCGGTCGGGTCAGCCAGATGGACGCCTCGGCTTTCGGGAGTGGGCGAGCCTACATG
The DNA here is from genome assembly GCA_024638395.1 of Gemmatimonadota bacterium. Classification (GTDB taxonomy): domain Bacteria; phylum Gemmatimonadota; class Gemmatimonadetes; order Longimicrobiales; family Gaopeijiaceae; genus JAHEKK01. The sequence continues at coordinate 12,188 of JAHEKK010000015.1, forward strand.
TCGGTGCGGAAGCCCCTCCTGGACGACTTCTCGCCCTACATCTGGAAGACCGACGACTATGGAGCCACCTGGACGAAGATCACGTCAGGCATCCGGGAGGACGCCTACGTCCACGCGGTGAGGGAGGACCCGAATCGACAGGGGCTCCTCTATGCGGCGACACAACACGGGGTGTACGTCTCCTTTGACGACGGCGGGTGGTGGCAGCCCCTGGGCCACGGGTTCCCGGACATCCCGGTCGTGGATCTCATCGTCGAGCGGAACGAGCTGGTTATTGCCAGCCACGGCCGGAGTTTCTGGATTCTGGACAACGTCGCCCCCTTGAGGCAGTACGAAGGGGATCTGGCGGCTGCGGACATCAAGATGTTCCCCCCTCCGCCGGGAATACGCTCGGGAGGCGGACTGGCCCTGAGCTGGTGGCTTGCCGAGGAGCCGGATTTTGCCCGCCTGGAGATCGTGGACGCCGCCGGCAACGTGGTGCGTACTTTCGAGGGTGAGCCCCGCTCGGACGAGTCCGACTCCACCGCGACGCCGGGACCCGAAGCCCGATATGCGAACAGTCCGGACCTGCCCCTGAAGTCCGGCATGAGCAAGATCACGTGGGACCTCCGTGGGGACGCGTTTACCGTGTTCCCCGGCATGATTCTGTGGGGCGTCAGGCGGAACGCCCCCGCCCTGCCCCCCGGTACCTACACGGCGCGACTCACGGCCGACGGGATGACCGATACGGCGCCCTTGACCATCGAGAGGAATCCCTGGATCGACGACGTCTCAGAAGCGGACCTGATGGCACAGTACGAGTTCAGCAGCCGCGTCAGAGACAAGGTGAACGAGGCCAACGAGGCCGTGATCCAGATCCGGCGCGTCAAAGCCCAGGCGGCGGCAGCCGTCGACGCATCAGGAGACGGCCAGCTGCAGGAAGCCGTGGAGCGTTTGGACACCCGTGCCTCCGAGGTGGAAGCCAACATCTACCAGGTACGGAACCGAAGTGGACAGGATCCCCTGAACTTCCCCATCAAGGTCAACAACCGTCTGGCGAATCTCATGTCCATGGCCGAGACGGGTGACGGAAGGCCGGGCACCTACATGCCCGAGATCTTCCAGATTCTCGAGACCGAGTTGCGGGGGTATACCGACCGCCTCCGGGAAGTGTGGGTCAGTGACCTCGCCGCCGTGAATCGCGAGCTGGAACGCTTGGGTCTGGACCCCATCGATCTGAACTGCTCCGACGACGAGCGCTGCCCCATCACGTGATGGGAGGCCGGGACGCGGGCCGGACGGCGGAGGCTTTCAAGACCCCCGTCCGGACCCGTGGCTCATCCCCCCGACCGGCTCCAGGCGACGGCGACCTGGACGAGCACCACGCATCCAGCCGCCAAGGTCAGCCGGATGTGGACCCATTTCCAGCGGCCGAACATGAGCTGAAACGGCACCCTCATCGCCATTTGCCCCTGAAGCCCCCGGTCGGCCAGAAGAAGGCGGACGACCTCGGTATTCCGCTGCCCCTTCAGGCCCGCGTCGGCCAGGACACGGGACAGGCGCATCTTCTGGAAGCGCCGAGTGATCCTGTGGCGCAGAGACAGGCCGATGGCTCTGAGGGGGCTCGAATGATCGGTGCGGAGGGGGGCGCCCAGCCATACCCCCGCCTGCTCCGGCGAGCACCGAGCCACCTCCATGACCTCGGACTGGAGCCTCCGACGCTCATCGTCCATCTCGTCGGGGGTGAGGAACCTGCCGTGGGGGCTCCTGGGGATCCCCTGGTAGAGAAACCGCCCATAGACGCCGCTGATCAGCGTCAGGACCACCGCCGTCGTGGCCACGCCCGCGAGTCCGGACCACCGCAGGCCCGTGTGGAAGAGGACCAGGACGGCGCCCAGGGAGCAGAGGAACGTGTGGACGTAGAGCCAGGACCGGAGCGTCCCAAAGCCCGCCAGCCATCGAGTCCTCGTTCGGATCGAGTAGAGCGCCACGCCCAGAGCAGCGATGAGGAATCCGACGACTCCGTAGACCCGTCCGAGGGCCCCGGACGGACCGAAGAGGCTATGGTCTGGTCTGTTCGACCGGTCGAACGGCGCCGCGGCATAGTAGTCCACCCCCACCACCAGGACGGCGCCCGCGGCGATCAGCCACGCGATGGTGAGGATACTTCGAAGGCGTTCCTTCCGCGTCGAGTCGACGTGTCGGGAACGAGCGATTCGGGGGCGATCGGGTGCGAGGGTAGCAGACATGAGAGGCCTACCGGGCATTTTGCATCGGGTGGCGCCGGACCCCGGCCTGGTCCGCGCCTACCGTACAGGTGCCCCCAGCCATGGATCGGCATCGGAGGAGGGGCATCGAGGGACGAGCGCCCCCCAGCGCCAACCTCTCTACGCGGTAGTATCGACCGTCCACGCCTCCGGGCTTGAACGGGCTACCGTCAGGTCACGCGTCCGGCACGGCGAGGAGCACCCTTCGGATCAACTCATCCACATCCGCCTGGTCCAACCACCGGGACACCATCACCAGATCATGCTCGGGATCGATCCAGATGGTGCTCGTCGATGCGGCGCCGAGGGCGAAGACGCTGGACTCGGGGGCGCTGGGAAAGCGCCCCTTGTCCGTGTTGAGCCACCACATGAACCCGTAGGTCGGCTCGATCGACGGCGTGGTCGCCTCACGAATCCAATCGGATGGCACCAGTTGCCGGTCACCCCAACGCCCATCCCGGGACATGAGCAGGCCGAATCGGGCGTGATCTCGCGTGCTGATGAAAAGCCCTCCCCCCCAGTGGCCGCCGCCGCTCACGGACTGGACCGAGTCTCCATCCAGATCCACCCAGCTCGTCTCGTACCCGTGCCACTCCCACGTGTCGCTAGCGCCGATGGGGTCCATGATCTCACGCTCGAGCACCACAGGCAGCGGCTCGCCCCATACCCTGAGGAGGGAGAGGGCGGCCCTGTTCACCCTCACGTCGTTGTACTCCCAGAACGTGCCCGGCGCCTGGAGGGTGCGATCGACCCCCTCCCGGCGATCGGCCTCGTCCGGCTTCCCGAAGAGAGTCCCCTCCCATTCGCTGGTCTGCTGGAACGTCTGGCGCCAGGTGATCGGAGCGTTGTGGGGTGAGTCGTATCCCCCGTCGTGCACTCGTTCGCCCACCGCGTCGTCGAGGTCGCCCAGGAGGCCCCGGCCCCAGGCAACTCCACCGAGAGTCGCCAGGTAGCTCTTGGTGACGGAAAAGGTCATATCCACCCGTTCCGTATCGCCCCACTCCGCAACGATATAGCCCTCCCGCAGGAGAATCCCGTTTGGGCGGCCCCGCTCCCGAAGGGGACCCACCAGTTCCTGGTGCTCGAGGCCGGCGAACCGGTCGGACAGGTATTGGCGCAGGTCGACGGGCATGGCAGTCTCGTGGGTCCGGGCGTACTCGACCGCATCCGCGAGGAGAGCGCTGGACATCCCCACCTCTTCCGGTGTCGTCGTCTCCCAATCGGACCCGGGCCCCGGCACGTACGCCGATTCAAGGCCCCGTGTATCGTTCGCGGCCGGGGGCGCCGAATCGTCCCCCCTTCCGCAGCCGGCGAGAACCGCAAGCAAGAGGGCCGTGGGCAGGGGCCGGCACACGCATGGGCGGAAGGAAGCTGACGTCATGCACGTCTCAAGTGATGGGATTACCCTACTGGGGTCTTCGAACCCGTCCGGACTGACCGGCGGTCCGAGGCACCCTCGCACAGGAGTCAATATGACGTCGCCTCGCTCCACCGTCTTGCCCGTGGCGTTCCTGCTGTTGATGACGGGAGCCCTGGCCCCTCCGGCGGCAGAGGGCCAGAGTCCACCGCGGAGCGAAGACGTAGCCACCGTGGACGGCATCATCGCCGCCTACTACGAAGTCGTATCGGGCCCGGCCGGCGAAGTCCCGGACATCGCGAGAGACCGTTCTCTCCATCACCCAAACGCCTGGGTGGCCATCGCCGGACTGGACGATGGAGGCGTACCCCGCGTCAACGTCACGACCCTCGACGGCTACTACGGCGACGGCGGACCGAGACCCGAGGCGTTCTACGAGTGGGAGACCGACCGGGCCACGCAGCGGTCCGGCAACATGCTCCACGTGTGGAGCAGCTATGCGTCGGCCAGAACCCCCGGTGGCGAACCCTTCGATACCGGGGTCAACAGCATCACGCTCTTTCACGACGGCGAGCGCTGGTGGATCATGGGCTGGATGTTCGACGGAGCGGCCAACTAACGGACCGTTGACCGCCCACGGTCGCGCAACCCTCCTGCTCCGTCCCCAGTCTCCCCTCCGAGGGGTTCAGCGTCCCTCCGACAAAGGAAAGAGGGCCGGTCCACAGCGGTGGACCGGCCCTCTGCTGGTCGGGCGAGAGCTCGCCGACACGTCGTCAGCAGGTCATCGCGCCCGCGCCCAGGCGAGGTAGAGGGTCTCGACCTCGCCGACCTCCATCGCCAGTTCGTCGAACATCGCGCTCAGGAGATTCCCGTTGCTGATCGACGGGTTGAGGCG
>JAHEKK010000398.1 GCA_024638395.1 Gemmatimonadota bacterium
TCGACCTGCGGCTCCCAGCCGAGCAGTTCCTTCGCCACCGTGATGTCCGGCTTTCGAACCTTGGGGTCGTCGTCCGGCAGCGGCATCCGCTCTATGGTCGAGGTGCTGTCCGTCTCTTCGATGACGATATCGGCCAACTGCTGGATCGTGAACTCGATGGGGTTGCCGATGTTCACAGGATCGGACCGCTCGTCCTGGTGGAAGAGCCCGTAGATCCCTTCAACCTCGTCCTTCACGTAGCAGAATGACCGCGTCTGGCTCCCGTCCCCGTACACCGTGAGCGGGTCGCCACGGAGCGCCTGGACGATGAAGTTGGAGACGACTCGGCCATCGCCGGGCCGCATGCGGGGGCCGTAGGTGTTGAAGATCCTGACGATCCGCGTCTCCAGCCCATGGAACCGGTGGTAGGCCATGGTCATGGCCTCGGCGAAGCGCTTCGCCTCGTCATACACCCCTCGTGAACCGATGGGGTTGACGTTCCCCCAGTACGACTCCGGCTGCGGGTGGACGAGTGGATCGCCGTAAATCTCGGACGTGGACGCCAGGAGAAAGCGCGCATTCTTGGCCTTGGCCAATCCCAGCGCATTGTGCGTGCCCAGGCTCCCCACTTTGAGGGTCTGGATGGGAAACTCGAGATAGTCCACCGGGCTCGCCGGGGACGCGAAGTGCAAAACCCCGTCGACGTCCGTATCGATGAAGAGGGGCTGGGAGATGTCGTGCTCGATCAGGGAAAAGCCGTCGAACGTGGAAAGGAGTGCCGCGTTGTCCCTCGAGCCCGTGACGAAGTTGTCCACCCCGATGACTTCATGACCATCGAGGAGGAAACGCTCCGACAGGTGCGACCCGAGGAAGCCCGCGGCGCCCGTGATGAGGACCCGCATCTACGAAGCGACCTGAGCTTCGGCGCCCCTTGCCGCTCCACTGGCCACTGCGAGGACGGGCCTCCTTCCGATGGAGACGTAGTCGAAGCCGAGACTCGCCATGTCGAGGGGGTCGTACAGGTTCCGGCCATCCAAGATCAGCGGCCTCGACATCGCGTCCCGCATCCGCCGGAAATCGGGATTCCGGTACGGCTGCCACTCGGTGTGGATCACCAGGGCCTCGGCGCCGTCCAGGGCGTCGTAGTTCCGGTCCACGCACTCGATGCGGGCTCCCAGGTGGTGACGGGCCTCGTCCATGGCCACGGGATCGTGAGCGACGACCCGGGCTCCCCGATCCAGCAGACCCTCGATGGTGACCAGACTCGGCGCCTCGCGCATGTCGTCGGTGTTTGGCTTGAACGCTAGACCCCACACGGCAATTGTCTTCCCGTTAAGGTCCTCACCCAGCCGCTCGACGAGCCGCTCCAGCAACGTCCTCTTCTGCGCCTGGTTCACGTCTTCTACCGACTGCAGGATGGAAGCGTCCACGCTGTACTCACGCATCGTGCGCACCAGTGCCTTCACGTCCTTGGGGAAACACGAGCCCCCGTATCCCACCCCAGGGAAGAGGAAGCTCGGCCCAATCCGGCGGTCCGAGCCCACACCCTTCCGGACCGCGTTGACGTCGGCCCCCGTCTCCTCGCATAGCCGCGCGATGGAGTTCATGAAGGAAATCCGGGTGGCGAGCATGGCGTTGGCGGCGTACTTGGTGATCTCCGCCGCTGGTACGTCCATGAACATCACGGGGCTTCCCGTGCGCACGAACGGTTCGTAGAGGGCGGAGAGGACACCGCGGGCGTACTCGGAGTCCACGCCGATGACCACCCGGTCCGGCTTCATGAAGTCGTCGATGGCCGCCCCCTCCTTGAGGAACTCCGGATTGGAGCAGACGTGGACCGGGTGATCCGTCTCCGCTTCGATGGCCTCCCGGACACGGCGCGCGGTACCAACAGGCACCGTGCTCTTGGTGATGACGATCTTCTCGTCCTCCATCGCCTGGCCGATGGCCCGGGCCACGGCGAGGACGTGCTGCAGGTCGGCGGAGCCGTCCTCTCCCGGGGGTGTGCCCACCGCGATGAAGATGATGTGGGACGCCTTCACCGCCGCCGCCACGTCCGTGGTGAAGGTCAGCCGCCCAGCCTCGAGATTCCGCTCGATGAGCGGGTCCAGGCCCGGCTCGTAGATGGGGACTTCGCCGTTGTTGAGTCGGGCGATCTTGCCTTCGTCGATGTCTGCGCAGACGACGTCGTTGCCCGATTCCGCCAGGCAAGCGCCGGCGACGAGACCAACGTATCCGGATCCAATGACTCCAACTTTCATTTACGACGTTCCTGGGTGACTTGGTTGACTGCGTTTGGGGGCAACTGCAAAGGTGTCCGGAGCTGCTGTTGAGGGCAGGGCCTCCGACTAACCCTCGGGGCCAGAGGCGCGGATCCACTCGATGAAGCGACGGATACCCTCTCCAAAGTCTACCTGAGGGTCGTACCCGAACAAGCTTCTTGCCTTCGAGATATCGGCGTAGGTCCGGTCCACATCCCCCGGTTGCATCGGGAGTTGACGAATATCCGGCTCGATGCCCAGCGTCTCGCCGATGACGCGGATCATCTCCGACAACGTGATCGTCTCGCTCTCTCCGAGGTTCACGACCTCGTAGGCGCCCTCATTCTCCCGTGCCCATTCGAAGCCCTTCAGGACTCCATCCACGGTGTCGCTGATGTAGGTGTAATCCCGGGAGCTGGACCCGTCCCCGAACATGGGGATCTCCCGTCCGTCGCGGATGAGCCGGGCGAACTTGTGGATGGCCAGATCGGGACGCTGGCGGGGACCGTAGACGGTGAAGAAGCGAAGACAAAGGGTCGTCAACCCGTCCAGATGGCTCGCCGTGTGGCACAGCAGCTCCCCGCTCTTCTTTGTCGCGGCGTAGGGGGAGATGGGATGGTCGACCCGGTCGCCTTCCGCGAAGGGGACCTTCTCGTTGTTGCCGTACACCGAGCTGGACGACGCGAAGGCGAACGTGCCGATGCCCCGCTGCTTTGCGAGGCTGACGAGGGCTGAGGTCCCCATCACGTTCACCCGCCAGTACCGCTCGGGCTCCGCGATGGAGGGCCGCACTCCCGCCAGGGCAGCCAGGTGGATGATGGAGTCCACGGTATCCGGGATCCCGTCCAGGGCGCCTTCTTCCGCGATATCAGCCTCGATGAGCCGGAACCCGTCATGTGATCGAGCGACCTGGAGATTCCGCTCCTTCACATCGCGAGCGTAGAACCGGTCGAAGTTGTCGAGACCCACCACCTCGTGACCCTGCTCGAGGAGGGCTTCGGTGACGTGCGATCCGATGAAGCCGGCGGCGCCGGTGACGAGGATAGACATGCTGTTCCTGCTGCCTATGAAAGTGGAGAGGTGCGGTGCTGGTCGGGGCTAGGAGCGGCCCGCGGACTTCAATTCGAACAACTGGTCCCGAAGCCGCGCCGCTCGTTCGAAGTCCAACGCTTCGGCGGCCTCTTCCATCTCCTGCTCGAGAATCTTCACATACTCTTCGCGATTGACCTCGTCGGCGTACGATTCGGGGGCTTCGGCCACCGAAGCGGGTGCCTGCCGGGCGTCGGCGACGCGGGTGGAGAACTCGATCTCTTCGATGGTCTTGATGATCGTTTCGGGCGTGATGCCGTGCTTCTCGTTGTGCGCGACCTGGGCTTCCCGGCGACGGTTCGTCTCTTCGATGCAGCGCTCCATCGAAGCGGTGACCCGGTCGGCGTACATTATAGCCTTTCCGCCGACGTTCCGGGCCGCTCTACCCACGGTCTGGATCAACGACCGGGCGTCTCTGAGGAAACCTTCCTTGTCCGCGTCGAGGATGGCCACCAGGGACACCTCCGGGAGGTCCAGTCCTTCCCTGAGGAGATTGATGCCGACGAGGACGTCGATCTTGCCCAGGCGCAGCGACCTGAGAATGGCCATGCGCTCGATGGTATCGACCTCGGAGTGCATGTAGCGGACACGGACACCCACCGATTGCAGGTACTCCGACAGATCCTCCGCCATCCGCTTGGTGAGGGTGGTGACCAGGACCCGTTCGCCCCGCTTCTCGCGATCCCTGATCTCGGCCAGCAGGTCATCCACCTGTCCCTTCACCGGCCGGACGATGATCTCCGGATCGATGAGCCCCGTGGGACGGATGATCTGCT
>JAHEKK010000399.1 GCA_024638395.1 Gemmatimonadota bacterium
CGGCCGACGCAGGGGAGAGAGACCCCGACGGCGGTCTTGCGCCGGCTGAGCAGCGAGATCCTTCAGCTGCGAAGCCGCAGCCACTCGAGGTCGACGCGCTTGCCGACGCCGCGACCGCATTCGTGATGGCCACCCTCATCTACGTAGGGGGGGCCGTCGGGCTGTTCGCCGCCTGCACCCTGGTGGCCGTGGGTGTTTGGAGGCTCTCCGGAGTGACTCGGCCCGCGCCAACCCACGGATGAGAGGCAGGCCTACTCGGATCCCGACGATGCCGACGTCGGTCGCGTCCGGTCCGGTTGCCCCAACGCCGTCACAGCCGCCAGGTGATGGTCGTCGTGCTCGGCGACGAAGTACAGCAGGTCGGCCACGGACATCTCCTGGAGCAGGCGCGGATGTCGGGCGCTACGGGTCATGACGTCGTGGGTCATCGCATCAATTTGATTCAGGAGGCCGTGTCTGGCGGCCTCGAAGGCGTCCAGCACAGCCTCCGGCGACGACCGGTTGTGGTCCGCTTCCCACGTCGCACGGTTTTCCAGGTCGGCTGCCCGTAACTCGGGACACCCCGCGGCAAAGTCGGTAAGCCGGCCGCTCCAGAGTTGCTCCAGATCAAGCAAGTGGCCGACGTGCTCCAGGGGCGACCAACCCTCTTTCGGCCGCTCTCCGACAACCCCCGCCGGAAGGTGGGCAATCCGTTCCCGGGCGCGCAGGGGGGTCCCTCTGAGGCGCTCCACGAGATCGGGGATCGCATCGGGCTGATGACCGGGGACGAACTGCCGGTCGAACCATCGTCGTCTTTCTGGGGCCATGCGGTTCCCCGTCGGTTCAGCCGAGGCCCCCCGGCTACCCGCGGGGAGGACGGGAAGTGTGGCCGCGGGCGCGCCGAACCGCAATCGGCGGCAGCCTAAGCCTCGGCCCGCGCACCGAGTTCACGAAAGCTGATGAGGCGTCTCGCTTCATCGTCCCAGAGGTGGAGTCTGGTCACGGCCCAGCTGCCCCGGAGTGTGATCTTGTTCGCCGCCTCAAGCGCGGGGTGGGCGTCTTGGCACGCCTGGAGCCTGTAGTTTGGGATCCGCGGGTTCAGGTGATGGATGTGATGGAGCCCTATGTGGGCCGTCAGCCATGCGAGGGGACGGGGCAGGACCAGGTGGGAGCTGCCCTCGAGTGCCGCGTCGAAGAAGTCCCACGTAGGCCGGCGCTCCCAGTACGTGTCCTCGAACTGATGCTGTACATAGAACAGCCAAACACCCACCGAACACGTCACCGCGACCACGGGAGCATGGACCAGCAGAAAGCTGGGCAGACCCACCAGCGCTACCATGACGAGAACGGAGACGGCGATAGCCAGGTTGGTGATCCAGACGCTTCGCCACTCCCGGGTCCAACCTCGGGGAATGTTCAGGGGAAGACGCTGCTTGAGGACGAAGTGCCACAAGGCGCCCACGCCGAAAAGGACGAGCGGGTTCCGGTAGATCCGGTAGGCGAGCCGATCCTTCTTCGACCGGCCGAGATACTCCTCCACCGTCAGCGTCTCCACATCACCGAACCCCCGGTGCTCCAGGTCACCCGCGTGAGCGTGATGGTGAGCGTGGGTCCGCTTCCAATACTCGTAGGGAAGGAGGGTCAGGGTGCCAATTGCGTGGCCCACCACCGAGGATAGTCGCCTCGACCGGAAGAACGATCCGTGCCCGCAGTCGTGCTGGATCATGAAGAGGCGGATCAGGAACCCCGCCGTGGGGAGGGACAGGACCAGCGTCAAGGCATAGTGGACTTCGAGGCTCCGAAACATCACGTACCAGAGGGCGAAGAAGCCGGTAGCGGTCAGTGACAACTGAGCAAGGGACCGCAGGTGGTCCGGCCCGTTGTAGGGAGCCAGCATGGCATTGCAGGTGGCTGCCCGGGAAGACCCGGGCGCGGACTGGATCATTCATGCCCCTTCTCGAGTGAAGGGACCCGACGAGTGACCCTTGGAGTGTCGCGCCCGGCGGGACGAGGGATGTTGGGGACGGCCATCTCGTCGTCGAGAGACGGGCCTGGCGCCGCCGAAGCCAGCCTGAACCTACCCTGCTGCCCTGTGGGAGGCCAGCAGGGTCAATCACGGTCTGGCCGGCGGCGTGCCCGCTCGCGGTGGTCCGGCCATGAAGCGCCGGCCCAGGTGGTCGGGCGGGCCCACCCGACCACCCGCGCGGTTTCCCAGGACCGCTAGTTTCATATACGTCCTCGTTGGCGCTTTGTCGTTTCTCCGGCCCGGAGACCCGTTCGTGTCCGAGTCCTTCTCCATCTCCCGCTCCCTCAGCTCCGTCATGGCCGACACCGACCTTCGCGAGTTGATCGGCCGCCATACCGGGAACCTGGCGGAGGCCGACAGCATCGTGCGCTCCATCCGCCGGTTTGGAAACGATGCTTCCATCGGCCGCTACGACCTCACGCCGGAGGCGGTACGGGGTACGCGTCACAGCGGACGGACCGTGACGTGGAACGTCCGCGCCGTCAGACCCTGACCTCTCCCCGCAGTAGACGAGGCGCCACGACGGCCGGGAGGGAAACGAGCGCCGACCAACGCCCTCAGATCAGCCCCATTGACATCCGGGGGTCATTCCACGACCCTTTGCCTTGAAAATGGGTCCAACACGGATCCCTGATTTGACAAGGGCGGGCATCTCGTTCTCGGAGGTGGTCGCCCGATTTACTTTCGTGGCCGGTCTGGTCACGATACTGCGCGGGGATCCGCGCCAACAAAGCAGACGGCAAGTACGTATCATCGTGGCTCCGTACTGCACAACCAAGGAGCGCAATGATGCGTACCAGGGGAACCGTTAAGTGGTTCAGCGATCAAAAGGGCTTTGGCTTCATCACTCCCGAAGACGGAAGCGCCGATTGCTTCGTCCACCACAGCGCCATCCAGGCCGAGGGCTTCAAGAGCCTCGCTGAGGGCGCCAAGGTGGAGTTCGACATCACCCAGGGAGCGAAGGGTCCGTCGGCGGAGAACGTCGTAACGGTCTGACGCCCCACGAAGGTGGCTCAATGCCCCGGCCGTCCCGAGTCCGACTCGGGGCGGCCGGTTTTTTTCTCCTCGACCTGGTCCGCAGGGCTTGTCCCGGCGAGGCACGGGGCGAACCCGGCAGTCCAATGCTAGTTTCGAACCCAGGCCACCGGCACTGCGGAGTCATGGTCAGCCCAGGCCCGGAACCCGAAACGGCGATCGAAGCGTGAAGTTCTTCCCAGCCCAGCTTTCGTATGTCACGGAGGGCCAATCGGCCCGCCGGAACCTCCGTGTCCTGGGCCGGTTCATTGCGGTGCTCGCCGTGATGATCACCGCCTACAGCGTGCTCTTCCACCTGATCATGGTGCACGAAGGGCAGGATCACTCCTGGATTACGGGCTTCTATTGGACTCTGACTGTGATGTCCACTCTGGGGTTCGGCGACATCACGTTCCAGACGGATCTGGGGCGGGTCTTCTCCATCCTGGTCCTGGTATCAGGCGTCATGTTTCTGCTCATCGTCCTCCCCTTCACCTTCATCCAGTTCTTCTACGCTCCCTGGCTCGAGGCACAGACGCGCCGGCGGGTGCCGCGGGAGCTGAGCGACAGTGTGGTGGACCACATCCTCCTGGCCGCCCACGAGCCCGTCGCAGCCGCCCTCATCGACCGCCTGAACTCCATGGGCTGTCCCTACTTCATCATCGAACCGGAGCTGTCGAAGGCCCTGGACATGGAGGAGGCGGGGCTCTCGGTCCTCCTCGGCAGCCCTGAAGACATCGAGACCTACCGTCGCGCCCGCACGGCCAAGGCACGCATGGTGGTCGCCAACGTCGATGACGAGGTGAACACCAACATCGCCTTCACGGTTCGCGAACTCGATGAAAGCGTCCCCATCGTCAGCCTGGCGCGGGACGAAGCGTCCGTCGACGTGCTGGAGCTGGCCGGTAGTACCAAGGTGATCCAGCTCCCCGACCTGCTGGGGCGATCCCTGGCTCGGAGGGTTCTGGCGGGAGACCATCGCACCAGCGTCATCGGGGAGTTCGGGGAGCTCCTCGTCGCGGAGGCCCCCGTGGCGGGAACCCCCCTCGTGGGCCGGACCCTGGGGGACGGGTGGCTCAGAGAA
>JAHEKK010000400.1 GCA_024638395.1 Gemmatimonadota bacterium
AAGTGAATGACGGGAACGCCTACCATGCATTCGGGGGGGTGGCGGGCCACGCCGGCCTCTTCTCCACGGCCGGCGAGCTCGACGTTCTACTCCGGTTGCTGCTGAGTCGGGGCGTTGACCGCGGACAGGTCATCATTCCACGGGCTGTGGTGGACCAGTTCCTTGCGCCGGCGACGGCCGGGCAGGCCCTGGGCTGGCAGGCCCCGGAGGGGGCCCCGGATGGCAGCTTTTCACACACGGGCTTCACAGGAACATGGGTGGTGGGCGTCCCGGCCCTGGACCTGAGTCTCGTGCTCCTGACCAACCGCCAGAACGGGGGCGTCGACGGTGACGCCCGCTACCCCGATGTGGAACCACTTCGGCGCCGGATCCTGGCCCGGTTTCTGGCGGTGGGGGGCGCCTAGCTCACGCGGTGTGAGGGCACCCCCGCCCGCGCGCGTCACTCCTGGGAGACCGCCCCGGCACGGCATTGGCCGTCGTTCGCACGGAGGGTGGGGTACTGGATCCCCAGCTGCTCCAAGTAGGTGTCGAAGCGGTCCGGATCGAAGTAGTAGGGCCGCATCTGTTCGCGAAACTCGTCCATGATCTCCCGGTTCATTTGAATGGCCGGTCGGTCCTCTTCTCGAATGAAGGGCACGTAATCGACGTCCCGGGTCTGGACATCGCGGAAGTAGTCCCAGGCCTGTTCGACGAGCTCGGGACGGACCATGAAGTCCAGAAGCGTGAGGGCCTGCGCCTTGGCCCCGGCCGTGGCACCCTTGTGGGCGATGGGTGTGGCCATGGCTATGGCATTGGACCAGTTGTGGCCGGGAAGACCCGGAATGTTCGAGGGGAACCTCAGGGTCGCGGTGGGGACGGTCCAGGAGACGTCACCGATGTCGTCAGCGTATCCGGCCTGGCGTTGTTCTTCCGTCAGCGCGGGGCGGAGTTGGCTGATCTCCGTGGCCAGGCCCTCCACGGGGCCGCTCACCTCCGCCTGGACCGCACGGGCCAGGGTTTTGTCGGCCTCGCTCCAGGTCGGAAGGCCCACCCTGCGGATGTTCTCGTGCATGGTCTCGGCGATGACCTTGTTGAAATGGCCGGGCCAGGCCGAGCCCACGACGCGAACCGAGGCCAGTTCCGTTCCCGTCATCATCGCCGCCCCCCGGGCGATTGAATCGCCGACGTCGAAAAGGGCCTGGATTTCGGGGTAGTTCCTCTCCCGGAAGTAGTACCAGATCGATGCTCGGGACGGGACCACGTTGGGTTGATCACCCCCGTCGATGATCACGGAGTGGGACCTTGCCTGGGGCCGGATGTGCTCACGGCGGAAGTTCCAGCCTACCTCCATGAGGGTGACGGCATCGGCGGCGCTCCGGCCCCGCCATGGCGCTCCGCCGGCGTGGGCGCTTTCCCCCTCGAAGTCGAATTGGGCCGAGATGAGGCCCGTACCCGGGGTGATGCCCCAGCTTGTGCCCAGGTTCGAGCCCACGTGAGCGTAGAGCACGATGTCCACATCATCGAACATGCCGGCACGGACATAGTGGGCTTTGGTCGCCACGAGCTCCTCGGCCACGCCCGGCCAGATACGGATCGTGCCGGGGAGCCCCTGACGCTCCATCAGCTCCTTGACTGCGAGGGCCGCGGTGATGTTCACGGCCTGGCCGGAGTTGTGGCCCTCGCCGTGGCCCGGCGCGCCTTCCACCAGGGGCAGCGCGCAGGCCACACCCGGCGTCTGGGAGGCCTTGGGGATGTTGTCGATGTCGGTCCCGAGAGAGATGACGGGGTCTCCGGAACCCCAGCTCGCGACCCAGGCCGTCGGAATCCCCGCCACTCCCTCCTCCACGCTGAACCCCTCGTCGCGCAGGAGCTGAACGAGGTAGGCCGAGGTCTCGAACTCCTGGAACCCCAGCTCCGCGAAGCTGAAGATCTGATCGACGATCTGCTGGGTGAGCCTGGACTTGGCGTCCACACCCGACACGACTTCGGTCTTCCACCGGGCCAGGTCCTCCTGGGCGTGGATGCAGGGGGCAGTGGCCGCCGCGAGGAGGACCAGCGCGAAGGCCTGCTTGAAGCATCGTAGGGTCATGGGTCGCTCGCTTTCGGGATCCGGGCGGGGCACTTTTCGTGTGCTTGGCCGGTGCGGATTGTCGTGCCCACGGGACCGCGAGTCAAAAGGGAAGAACATGAAGCGAGAGCCTCGGCATCGCCGTTTCCGTACCGCCCCGGGGAGGGTGGCCCTCATTGTGGGTGTCGCAACCGTGTCGGCTTTGCCTGCCACGGGACAGGAGCCCTCCGGCTTCGGCCCCGCATGGGCGGACGCGGCGGATCTCTGGCGCACTCGCGTCGAGAGCGAGGGCGTGGTGGGCAGCTCCCTCGCCTTCCTCTCTCCCTCGGGAGAGGTCCTGGCGTTCGAGACCTACGGCATGGCGGACGAGGCGTCGGACCGGCCGGTGTCGGAGGAGACCATCTACCACTGGGCGTCCATCACCAAGACGTTCACGGGGATCGCCATCATGCAGCTCCGGGACCGGGGCCTCCTGGAACTGGCGGATCCCATCGTGGACTACGTCCCCGAGCTCCTGGCCGTCCATGATCCCCACGGCCGGCTGAGAGAGATCACCCTGCGTCATCTCCTCAGCCACAGCAGCGGGTTCAGGGCATCCACCTTCCCATGGGGCGGGGCCGAGTCGTGGCATCCTCACGAGCCCACGAGCTGGGAGCAACTGGTCGCGATGCTGCCCTATACGACCCTGGAGTTCCCACCGGGAGAGCGCTTCAGCTACTCCAACCCGGGGATCGTGTTTCTTGGGCAGGTCATCGAGCGGCTCACTGGCGAAGACTGGGAGGTCTACGTCGACAAGAACATCCTTCGACCTCTCGGCATGACCCGTTCCTATTTCGACCTCTCTCCGTATCACCTGCTTCGTCATCGCTCGAACAACTACCTGGTGACGGAGGGAGAGGCCGTGGCACAGGGACTGGACTTCGATACCGGGATCACCGTGTCCAACGGCGGCTTGAACGCCCCTGTGCCGGACATGCTACGGTATCTCCGCTTCCTCGGTGGATCGGTGGACCCCGGCAGTGACGAGGGGCGCGTACTGGACAGGGGCTCCCTGGAGGAGATGTGGCGGATGGAGATGCCCTTCGGCGACGGCAGCGGAGGGCTGGGCCTGACCTACTTTCTCCTCGACGACGCCGGACGACGGTTCGTTGGACACACTGGGGGTCAGAAGGCATTCGTCTCCTTCGTCTACGTCGATCCCGCGACGGGCGCCTCGGCCATCGCCGCCTTCAACAGCCTCGGCACGGGAGATGCGCCCCGCCCCGACACGAGGCAGATCCTCGCCGACGTGCGGACAGCCCTTTTCCGGTCGGTGTTCCCCCTTTTCTCGGACCACTAGTTTTCCGGTCTCATTCCCAGCGCAACGAGGAACTGTCATGACCCCGTGGCTTCGCAGCCAACACGCCCGTTCCGCCGTCCTGCTCGTCGTCGCGGGCCTTGCCACCTCCTGTCAGAGCGGTTCGGCGCCCGAGGGCGACGACGTCCCCGGGCTCGACCTGATCACGGCCGACGGCCTCCGCGAGGTCACCCGTACCCTGTCGTCGGATGAATTCGAGGGTCGCGGACCCTCGTCGCCCGGTGAAGAGAAGACCGTCGCGTACCTGACGGAGCAGTTCCAGGAGGCGGGCCTGCAACCAGGCAACGGCGACTCCTGGACACAGGACGTCCCCCTAGTCTCCATCACGGTGGAGGGAGCACCGGAGGCGAGGATTGCCTCCGCGGATGGGGATCGGTCGTGGACGTGGCAAGAGGACTACGTGGCGTGGACCAAACGCGTCGTGCCCACTGTGGACCTGACCGTATCGGATCTGGTCTTCGTGGGATACGGAATCGTAGCGCCTGAATACGGGTGGGATGACTATGCGGGAGTGGATGTCGAAGGAAAGACGGTCCTCATTCTCGTGAACGACCCCGGATACGCGACCCAGGATGCCGCCGTCTTCAACGGCAACGCCATGACCTACTATGGCCGGTGGACGTACAAATTCGAGGAAGCGGCCCGGCAGGGCGCGTCAGGGGCCCTCGTGATCCACGATACCGGGCCGGCCGGTTATCC
>JAHEKK010000401.1 GCA_024638395.1 Gemmatimonadota bacterium
CATGGTCGTCAACCAGAACAACCTTCATAATCGGAGGCTACAAGCGCCGGGTCCCGACCATCACGGTCCAAAGACCCTGTTGACAATGTCCCCACTAGGGCCGTTAGCCTCAGAATGGTGGAACGACTCCCCACGACCGTGCGGCGACTCGTCGAGGCCGCGGCGTCGGTGGCTGGCCAGACCGAGCTGTCGAACGTGCTGCGCATCACGGTCAAGACCGCCATGGAGCTCACCGGCGCCAAGTACGGGGCTCTCGGCGTCATCGGCAGCCACGGCACCTTGTCCGACTTCATCTTCGAGGGCGTCGATCGCGAGCTCGCCGACCGCATCGGCCGACATCCGGTGGGCAGAGGAGTGCTCGGAGCCATCCGGGACAAGCCGCTGCGCCTGGCCAACCTCTCCGCGCACGCCGACGCGGTCGGGTTTCCTTCCCACCATCCAGCGATGGAGTCGTTCCTCGGGGTTCCCGTCGGCCTGGGCGGGTACACCTTCGGCAACCTCTACCTCGCGGACAAGGATGAAGGCGAGTTCACCGCAGAGGACGAAGCGCTCGTGCTGGCGCTGGCGGTGATCGCCGGATCGGCGGTCTCCCGGGCCCGTCTGGAGCGGCGCCTGGAAAGAGCCGCCCTGGTCGAAGACCGGGAACGCATCGCCCGCGACATGCACGACGGCGTCATCCAGGAGCTCTTCGCGGTGGGCCTAGCGCTGCAAGCCTCCGTTGGCGCCGACCCGACCGCCACCGACGACGGCATCCGCCGCGCCATGGTGAGCATTGACGGTGCCATGCAACGCCTGCGCGAGTACATCTTCGACCTCCAGGCGCAGGTTCCCGACTTCGAGGCACGCCTGCGGTCGGTCGTCGGCCAAGCCGCGACCGAGATCGACATCCGCGTCGAGACATCCGGCGACTTCTCCAAGCTCCCGCGACCTTTCGCCGAGCAACTGATCCAATTCGCCCGGGAGGCGATCAGCAACGCCATTCGTCACTCTGGTGCCGCCACCATCCAGGTGCGAGCGGCCGCGGACGATGGGACCGTCCGGCTCGAGATAGAGGATGACGGCATCGGGTTCGACGTCGAGGCCAACGCCGAGGGGATGGGCATCGCCAACATGCGAGAGCGGATCAGCACCCTTGGCGGGCTCTTCGTTGCCTATGGACCCAACCGACGCCTCTGGGCCTCGGTCCACCTGGTCGGGGGGTTCCACTGGGGCGGCCTGGCAGATTCCCCCGCGTCGGTCTTCGATGAGATGATGGCCCTCAATGCCCGGAGCTGCTACCTCGCATGCCGGGCTGCCGCCGCCGCGATGAAGCGTGGAGGAGACGGGGGCCGGATCGTGAACGTGACAGCCCGGCCAGGTCTCGACCCCACGGCCGGAGCGTCCATGGTGGCCTACACCGGAGCAAAGGCCGCCGTCGCCGCAATGACCCAGGCAATGGCAGAGGAGCTCGCGCCCAACGGGATCTGGGTCAACGCGGTGGCCCCGTCCATCATGGACACGCCCCGCAATCGTGCAGACATGCCCAATGCGAACCACGCGGAATGGCCCACTCCCGAGGAAGTGGCGGAGACCATCACGTTCCTGGCCTCACCGTCCAACCGAACGACTCGGGGAGCCCTGGTGCCGGTGTACGGCCGCGCCTGAGTCCAGAGCGGCCCCCTGGCTCTATTCGGGGCGGCCGAAGCGACACCTCTACGGGTCGCGGAGCCCATACGAAACGGTTAGTGTCGTCAGCCCCGCCGGACCCGAGCCCACTCCTTCCCTGGATGTCCGCCCATGTGGCTGCGCGCTTCGCTGGTCTTGTCCCTTCTATGCACCCTCCTCTCGCCGGGAATCACGGCCCAGACCACCCAGGAGATGCGATTCTCCGTCCAGGTGGCAGCCCTCGGGTCGATGGATCAAGCCCTCGGCGCAAGCCGCCAATGGGCACGGTCCGACGTTCCCATGTACGTCGTCCCGGCCGAGGTAAACGGGCGCACCTACTACCGGGTCATGGCCGGCATGCTGAGCACGCGGCAGGAGGCGGTGAACCTGATGAACCGGCTCGTCGCCGAGGGGATCAAATCGTCGGCCAATGCCTGGGACGTCAAGGAGACGGGCCTCGCCTTCCGCCTCGGCACCCATCCCTCGGAGGCCGAGGCCGTCCGGGCCCGAGATGATGCCCAGTCGAGAGGCATTCCGGCCTATGTCGTCGCCGCAGAAGAGAACGGCGGGTTGGCCTATGGCACGTGGGCCGGTGGCTTTGCCAGCGCGTCCGAAGCGACCGTACTACGCGGCCTCCTCGCAGGCCAGGGGCTGGATCGGGAGCTTTCGTCCCGGACGGGGCTGAATCCGTCGGACGCCCAACTTCTTGCAACGCGCCTGGCGCAAGAGGAGGCCGAGGCTCAACAAGCGGCTCAGCGAGCCGCCGAAGAGGCCGCGGCCGCTCCACCGCCGGTCGAAGAGACACCCCCGGCTCAAGGAACCGTACGGAGTGGGGAACCCCCGGCGCGGAATGATCCTCCACCGCCGGCAGTCGACCCCCGCCCAGCCACCGAGGAGACTCCCCGGCCCGGCGATGCAGTAGCGGAAGTCCCACCAACGCCGGCCGCAAGCGACTCTCCCAACTTCACCAGCATCTTCGTAGGCGCCGTCGGGACGTTCACCACATACGCTGGTGGGCTCACGACCTCCGGCCCTACGGGATACGGGGGAGCCCTCATCGCGGGGGTGCTCCTGGGTGGGTACGTGGAGCTCGGGGGGCATGGCGGAGCCGAGTACGTGTCCGAGGAGGGAGCCTTCGGGGTCGGCACCGCGACGGCGACGGTATTGAGCTATTCCGCGTTCGGGGGCCTGTACACTCCGGCCCTGGCGCTTGGCGGAACATCGATTCGGATCGGGGGACGGGGGGGCTGGAGTAGCGGACAGGTTCGTGTGTCCGTAGCTGACATATCCACCACGGTTGACCTGGAGACGGGCGTGTTCGTGGAACCCGTGATCAAGGTAGGAGCAGGGTCACTGGGGCTGATCGGCGCCTTCAGGTATTTCATCGAGGACACCTCTCCAGCGGATTGGACGGCGTCTCTCGGCGTTATCTGGGGCACGTAGAAGGGACCCGCCAGGCAGGTCTCGCGAGACTGCACGGACGAGCGATGGCAGAGAGATAGGTGGGCGCACGTAATTCAGCCGCTCGCCGAGCGTAACACAACGACTGAACCTCCCGGTAGCCGGGAGGCTCTCTCCGATCGCGAGTCCATGCGCACTACACGCTTCGTCGTCCCCTGTGTCCTGACCGCCACGCTCTCGGCATGCTTCGAGGATCCACCGCTGCTGACCGATCTGCCTCCGGGCTGCGAAACGGCATACCCCTCAATCGAGACGACCCCCTACGTCGTCCCGTTCGCGGTGGGCATGCGTCTCCAAACGGGGTTGGCCAACTGCTCCGCATCGTTCCATTCGGCCGGCCAACCCGACCAGTTCGCAACGGATTTCGACCTGCCCTCGGGTACGCCGTTCCTGGCGGCGCGGGCGGGCGTGGTGGCCTTCGTTCAAGAGGACCAGCCGTCCCTGGGCGGCGGGTCGAGCAACGGGATCTCGGGCAACGCGGTGATGGTGGACCACGGCGACGGAACCACCGCCCTGTACCTTCATTCTCCCGAGGGGGGGATCTCGGTCGAGGTGGGGGATCCGGTGACACGAGGAGATACGCTAGGCGTCGTCGGACAATCGGGGTTGGCCGGGTATCCCCATCTGCACTTCATCGTCGTGGAGGGCTCGCTCTCGTTTCCGTACCAGGGGGTGCCCGTGACGTTCGGAAACGCCATGCCTGCCGACGTACCGCTGATGACCTATTCCGTGTACGAGGTGCTCCCGTACTGAGGCTGAACGGGCAGCCCGCCGCCGAAGTCTACCGCCGCGGACGCTACCCGTGGTTATCCAAACCCCACCGCCCTGATCGCAACAAAAAACCCCCGCCATCCCGAAGGACAGCGGGGGCCGGACGAGGCGATTTATCGTCCGGTAAGGCGGAGGCGGAGGGACTCGAACCCCCATGTGCTTGCGCACGCCGCATTTCGAGTGCGGTGCCTTACCAATTAGGACTACGCCTCCAGGTCGTGA
>JAHEKK010000402.1:0-928 GCA_024638395.1 Gemmatimonadota bacterium
AGGCTGGTTGAAAAGGGCCTGTTCGACGAAGGAATTCCGGAAGACACCGGCGGGATCTGTTTCCCTGCATAGGTCCCGGAACGCCTCGAGCGCAGGGTAGGCTCTCTCCACCTGTGTGCCTGAGTGGGGGAACCACTTTCCCCAATGGATCCGGCCCCCGTGGAGCGCGTTCGTCACGTCGGCCAGGAAGCGAGCAGTCTGCATGAAGGGTTCTCGGGGCGTCTGGTACGTGATGAGGCTGATGGCGTACCAGTCTTCGGCAGGTCGGTCTACCGCCGAAGCCATCGAGATCAGCGTGTCCTCCGGTTGCACTCTCCGGATACAGATGGGGTAGTGGTGCTGATAGGTGCCCTGGAGCCGCTCCAACTCGCCTGATCTCCCGGCTGCCTCTGCCTGGTTCAGGATCCCGGGCGGGATGTCCGCGGTGGACGACGCGGCGGCTGCAAGCGTCCCGCGCACGAGTTCCAGGGCGCTGGTCAGTGCCCGCCGCTGCACGAAGAGCTCCAACTCGAAGTGACGGAATAGCTCGTGACGCATGGTGAGTTGGCGGTCGCTTCTGTCGGTCACCGTCCACCCGGGGAACACCAACAGCGGGAGAATGCGCCGGTAGAGCAACCTGACCAGGCTCCGGCTCCTCGTGATGCACGCAGTGAACTTGATGGCCAGGTGGAGAGCCACATCGATGACCAGGAACCAGTAGATGCGGTACACGCCGGCGCCGGCCTTGCCGGAGTCCACCACCCGGCGGCGCTGGCCGAGCCAGCGCCAACTCTCCGGGATGAGGTAGAACTGCTGAAGGGGGGTTTCCCTCTCCCACGCCAATACTTGTTCGAGGGATTCGGCCCACTGGCTCCGTTCTTCCACGTCGTATTGCGGCACGCAGCGGAGGGACACCTCAGTGACGACCTCCGACATCGACCTCGACGAA
>JAHEKK010000402.1:938-4086 GCA_024638395.1 Gemmatimonadota bacterium
GCCCTCAAGGCTTTGCCGTGACGGATGGAGCGCATCTCGGGTGACCCTCCCTCACCTCCGAAGCAGGCCACCCGCACCTCCGTGACATAGTGCGACAGGCTGTGTCGCCCTGAGCCGTGGGTCCCCGTTGCCGTCGCGCCGGCGATCGTCTGTTCGGTAATGAGCCCGAGGGAGGGAAGAGTCATCCCGAGGGGTGTAAGGAAGCCGAGGATGTCCTTGACCGTTGCGCCACATCCTGCCCGGACCTCCGGGCCATCGGCCCCCTGGACGAGGTCCATGCGCTTGAAGGACGACATGTCCACCAGGACGTCGTCGCAATCGATGCCTGGGCTCCAGGCATGGCCCGAACCCACAGCCCGGATCGTCCCGGTCCGGTGAGCCGCGAGGATCTCGAGGAGTGCGTTTTCGTCCGCGGGTCGATATAGACGTGCCGGACGGACCTCGATGTTCCGCCCGAAGTTCCGCACCAGCGGCGGCGTCCCGACCTTGGCCGTCCCTACGCGGGATCGCCATATTCGCCCGCCTTCCTTCACTCTGCGTCTCTCCGGAAACAGCGAAGCGTCAACATGAAGTTCATCGTCAAAGCTCTCGGTGGACTGGTTCTCCTCGTCGTCGTCGTGGTCGTCGTCGTGCTGGGCGTGGGCACGCGCAATCTATCTCGTTCCTACGACGTCCCGCCTCACGCGGTCTCCCTGGACGGTGCCGACACTGGCGAAGGCCAGCGGCTCGCGACCCTATTCGCATGTACCCTTTGTCATGGGGGCGAGTTGGGGGGGAGCGACTTCCTCCAGGGCATGCCCATGGCCGACCTTCCCGCCCCCAATCTCACGGGCCGACGCTTCAGCGTATTGGAGATGGAGCGGGCTGTGCGTCACGGTGTGGCTGCCGACGGTCGGCCGCTCATGATCATGCCGTCGCAAGCGTTCTCGGGCATGAGCGACGAGGATCTCGCCGACCTGGTTGCCTATGTCTTCTCCATTCCGGACGTATCCACCCGGCTCATTGAGCGGAGGGTAGGCCCCATCGGACGCCTCGCCGCCGCCATGGCTCCCGCCGAGCTGATCACGGCCTCGGCGGTGCACCACGAAGCGGAACACCCGGTCGCCACGCCCGAGGGGGACGGGCTGTACCTGACCGGTCTCTGCCGGTTCTGCCACGGTGAGGACCTGGGGGGCAGGATGTTCACGGCGGATGTGCCTATGTGGGCGCCCAATCTCACGCCACACCCCACCGGCATCGGGGGTTGGACGTTGGACCGATTCCGGGTGGCGGTGCAGGAGGGGCGCACCTCCGACGGCAGGGAGATCGACCCCGATCACATGCCGTGGTCGGCCTTCGCCGCTTACACGGATGCCGAGCTGCAAACGGTTTGGGACCATCTCAACGCCCTGACCCCCATCGACCGGCCTCCGCCTCTGGAATAGGCGCGATCGTCGGCCGCCGGTAGCCACGTGCGGAAGCTGCGGTCATATTGCTGCGCGCGCCGAAGGGAAGCGCGTGTGGGCGACAGAACACAAGTCTCTGAGGGTGATCCAGATGGTGCGAGTACATCGATTCGGGCTGTTCGCATGTCTTCTTGCCGTTCAGCCCGTGACGTTGGCCGGTCAGATACCGACGCCGGAGTCGGTTCTCGGGCACCGGGTGGGGGAGGACTTCTACCTGGCCACGTTCGAAGAGTCGCTGGAGTACTTCCAGCAATTGGACGCGGCTTCCGATCGCCTGCAACTGGAGCAGGTCGGCGAGAGCTCGTTCGGACGTCCGATCTACATTGCGTTGATCTCCAGCGCCGAGAATCTGCAGAACCTGGACCGTCACCGGGAGATCGCACTGCGGCTGGCCCATCCAGCCGGACTTTCCGACACAGAGGCCCGTGCGCTAGCACGCGAGGGCCGAGCCCTGGTACATATCGACGGCGGCCTCCATGCCACCGAGGTGGCTCACGCCCAGCACACGATCCAGTTGGCGTACGATCTCCTGACCGGTGACGAGGACCCGGAGATCCAGGCCATCCTGGATGAAGTGATTCTCATGCTCTGGCCGTCCATCAACCCCGACGGCCAGACCATGGTCGCCGAATGGTACCGGTCCAATCTGGGGACCCCCTACGAGGTCTCCTCCACTCCCTTCCTGTACCAGAAGTACATCGGCCACGACAACAATCGAGACGGCTACATGATCAACCAGATCGAGTCTCGCGTCGTGACCCGGGTGGCCCGGGAATGGGAGCCCCAGATCCTCTACAACCATCATCAGAGTTCTCCCTTTCCCACCCGGATCTGGATTCCGCCGTTCGCCGAGCCCATCTCGCCCCACGTGCATCCGCTCATGTGGCGCACCGTCAATCTGATCGGGATGGCCATGGCCCAGGCGCTGGAGGAGCGGGGTCAGAAGGGGGCGTACCACATGGGAACCGGGTTTGACAACTGGTATCCCGGGTTCATGGACCACGCCCACAACTTCCACAACGTGGCCAGTCTCCTCACGGAAACGGCTCTGTACCGATATGCCACACCCCACTTCTATACCATCCAGGATTTCCCCAACAACCGCCGTGGGCTCAGGCCCGAGTCCCTCTACAGCAGTCCGTGGGAGGGCGGCTGGTGGAGATTGAGGGATGCGGTGGACTACATGCTCACGGCGTCCATCTCGGTCCTGGACGTGGCGGCCAAGTACAGGGAGGACCTTCTCTACAACCGGTACCAAGCGGGGCGTGACGTGACGGCGGAGTACACGGATTCGCCCCCCTACGGGTACTTCATTCCACAGGACCAGGACGATCCCGTGGCTGCGGTCGAGATGCTTCGCCGCCTCGCCTTCAACGGCATCCACATCTATCAGCTCGGGGAGGCGGTCACGCAGGACGGGGTGACCCACGCTTCGGGCACGTGGGTGATTCCCATGGACCAGGAGTACGCCAATTTCGTCCGGCAGCTCTTCGCCGTGCAGGAGTACCCGGACCTGCGCCAATACCCTGAGGGGCCGCCCGACCAGCCCTACGACGTGGCCGGTTGGACCCTGCCCTATCAGATGGGCGTGCGGGTCGTCGAGGCTGCATCGCCGCTGGACGCACCGGTACGCTCGGCCATGCAGGAACTCCGCGCAGAGCCCATTCCCTGGGACGCCGACGTGGACGACGCCTCACCCTTCG
>JAHEKK010000403.1 GCA_024638395.1 Gemmatimonadota bacterium
ATGCGTTCTCACCCTGGACCAGGCACGAGTTGAGGGCGTCAGCTTCCGCCTCGGGGCAGGTCAGGAGTTCCGACGTCCCGGCGACTACGAAGAGATCTATGGCTCCGCTCTTCCGGAGGACCAGCATCATGTAGCCCGGCCGCGCAGCACCGTAGTGCATGCCGGGGAGTGTGCGGATCGAGCTGACCTTGCTCCCGGCTCCACTGACCAACATGTAGGCAGGGTCGGACTCGACCTGACGTTGGAGTACTTGGAGTGAGTGATCGTGACCCCCGATGAAGAGCAGCGGGGGCTGGTGGGCCTCTTCAAAGATCTGACGCATCCCCCCCAGGAGGGACGAGTACGCCGGCGAGTTGAGGTCTTGTACCAGGGCCCCGGCTTGGCGAAGGAGGTATCCGATGCCCCAGGCGTGCATTCCGGGGATGACTGCGCCGTGGGGCCCCGCGGACTGGTAGGGGTGGTGGGCCGACAGGATGACGTGTCGATCGCCCGCCGTCGACACGGCGGTCCTCAGTTCACTGAGGAAGCTCTCCTGGTCGGCGGAAGGCCCCCCCCGCAGGAACCAATGGGTGTCCAGCAATACGAGGCGGATGTCGTCGCGGATGTCGCGAACCACCGGGCCCGGACTACCGGCCGCTGGTTGGAGAGCTACCTGCAATCCCTGCTCCCGAGCGGCGTTGAGCTGAGCCGCCAGGTTGTCCAGACGATCGAAGCCGACCTCGGCGTTCGTATTGCCCCAGTCGTGGTTGCCCGCCTGGAAAACGCCAAGAGTAGCGTATTCTCGCGCCTGCGGTCCTGCTACGAGGTTGATCTGGCTCCACAGGCGGACGGAGTCCACGGGGAACTCCGGATGGTCACGGTCCCGCACGCCCACTGGGTACACGAGGTCGCCTGGGAACAACACGGAAACGGCCGAGTCGGTGGCCAGCGCGGCAGACCACCGTTCTACGTCGTGACGAAGCGCCCGGAGCAGGGGGGACCGGTCTTCGACGGTCGCTCCGGCGTCCCCGACGATGAACATGATCTGGTCAACGTCGGCAGGAGAAGGCAGAGGTTGAGGTTCGATATCAATCGCCTCGACCGCCTCCGGGTCACGGATGCCTTCAATCACGGCGACCCCGACGGCCAGAAAGACAAAGACGCCGACGGCCAGGTCCGGAATTCTGAAGCCCACACGGCCGGCCACACGCATGGCGTAGGCCGTCACGCCGATAAGGCCGACCGAGGACAGGAATATGGCTGCCGTCCATCCCTCCTCACCCGCGCCCCAGATGGCCGCTCCGAGGAGGACGCCCACGATCGCGCCTCCCAGGCCTCGAAGGATCGCCCGCAAGAATCGCAGGGGCACCCGATATCCGAGCCAGGCACCCAAGGCGATCCCGATGAGGATGGGAGTGGTATCCCACCGGAACTCGCGCAGGTCATGCATGGCGTAGATGTAGATGCCAAAGCGGGCCTTCAGCACGATGATGCCGAGAGTCGCGTAGAGGCCCATCGCTCCCCCTGCGAGCGCTCCGAGGAGAAGAGTCACCAGGCGAACGCCCCGACTGAGACGAAGTGGGTTGGCTATGGACATTGAACCACCTCGATGGGTGCGGGCGCGCCCTCTCTCGTCACGACAAAGAGGTCCTCACCGAGGAAATCCACGCCCTCTCCCTGGCCCGCGTTCGGCAGCACGCAGCGGAAGGTGGGTTCTTCCAGATCGGTGGCGGCGAAGATGTAGAGCACCTCGTCGCTTCGGACGACGAGTGTCTCACCTGTGGGATTGAAGGCTGCCGCCGTAATCCTGTTCTCCTTCTCATCCACATCGATGGGTAGTCGGGCGACCGGGATCGCGTCGACTACGGCGCCTCCAACCGACGCTTCAATGCGAAACACGTCGGCGCCCCCTTCCTGGCCTTTTGAAATGATCCAGACTTCTCCGGACGGCGACACGGCCAGAGCTTCGACGTCTCTGGATTCGTCGGCAAAGCGAAAGCGAAGAGCCTCGAAGGCCACGTCCGTCAGCACGGACGGCCGCCGGTCGCTCGGATCGGGCTCCGGGGCGACGAGCACCGCGTAGGTATCACGGTCTCTGCCGTTGTCTCCAGTGTCCGCCAGGTAGAGGCAGGAGCCCGTCTGCCCTGATGGGCAGACACTCACCTCGATGTCCTCTATATCGGTTACGTCGACGCCGGCGGTGCGGAAGCTCCCGACCAGCTGGCCGCCCCGGCTGACCAGAAACAGCCTCCCGTCGCCCCCGTCGTTGTGGGTCCATAGCAGCGCTGGATCGGTGGAGCTGACAGCGACCCCTGAACTCTCACGGATGATCGCCGGGAGCGTCCCCTGGATGCCGGTCGAGATCTGACCGTCGCCCAGGCCGCCCTCCGCCGGACTGAAAAGCGGGCGTGTGTCCGACCCTCGGACCCCCACCGCCCATCCGACCACGGACGTGAGAATAACCGCTGCCATGGCTGCGACTCCCAGAGTCATCAGCCGCCCGTCGCCCCGTACGTTGGATCTGGCCATTAGAAGGGGAACCCGAGGTTGAGGTAGGTCCTCGGCCCGCCTTCGGCGCCGACGACGCTGATCGAATACGTCTGATCGAGGGCGTTGGACCGGATCCAGAGGCCCCCGCCCGCCCCAGCGTGTAGGGTTGCCGACGTTTCGCCGTCCAACCAGACCCTCCCCGCCGTGGCCAGTGCGTGGACGCCGACGTCGATGCCGCCGAGGGCGGTCCGAGAGCCGACGACCCTGGTTCGTGCCAGCGCCAGGCCTGAAAGGGCGTGGTCGCCCCGGAAACGTCCCGTTCTGAACCCGGGAAGCGAAGTGGCTCCTCCGAGGGTGGCGCGCTCGAAGTACGGAGCTGAAGCTCCGACAGACTCGAAGTACGCGCCAAGATGCAAGGCTGGGCGGCCCGGCAGGCCGTCGGATGCGAGATATCGGCGCGCCTCGAGCCGCGCCCCCAACCAGGATGCATCGAGGTCGGCGATAGCCGGATAGGCCGACAACTCCCCCCGCAACCAGCTTCCGTCACGTGGGTCAATGGCGCTGTCACGGGTGTCTCGAGTGGCACCGGCAACGCCACCTATCATCGTGGTGGGTGAGCTGCCCGTCGCCGGAAAGAGCTGAAAGACAGGGGGGTCGGGGATATCGGTGCGGCCCCATCGACGAACCTGGGGACCCGCCCAGAAGGCCCATGTGTCGTCCCGGCCCTTGTAGGCGAGAAGGAGCTCGAGCGTCCGCAGCGACCTCCGCGTCTCGTAGTTCTCCAGCGGTAGCGAGATCGTGGTTTCGTTGCCGAATCCGAAGAAGCGGGTCAATCGCTGAGTCAGCAGACGCCCCCGCATGTTCACGAACCAGCCGCGATTCCCCAGGGCATGCTCATAAGCCGCGTTCATGACCAGGCGATTCGGAGAGGCGGCACCGAGAACACGGAACGAGAACTCGTTGGCGTAGGGGTCCGCACCGAAGCCGAACCCCCGGCGAATGACGGTGGCGCCCAGGTGGAGCCCGAACTCGGAAGCGTAGTCGACCGCCGGTAACGGAATCCACTGATGCCCCCAATCCCGTCGGTCCCACACGACCGTAGGCCGCTCACCGGCTAGCTCGGTTTCTTCGGCTTCCTCCTCATCGAGGCCCGAGACGTCCACCGGAGTGGGGTCTTCGAGTAGGAAGTCGAATGCCCCTTCGGAAAGGCCACCTTCGGGAATGGTGCGGTCCACTCCCTGGAGGAGTACGCGGTCCTCGCCTGGTCCCGCCACGACCTTGAAGGTGATGGGCAGATCCGGATCTCCGTCGACAGCAACCGAATCGTCCCCCTCGAAGAGATAGATGCGAACCTCGTCGGTCTCGGCGGGGTGGAAGGTTCTGTCATACGTCTGGACCCGGTCCTGGCCGCTGAACATGCGAACGCGGACACTATCGTCGGGGAGCCTTTGGACGGTGGCCAGATCCGCCTCGAGCGTTCCTCGTACGTCGACCCACCGGGAGAGCAGGTCGTAGAATTCCGACGCCGCTTGCGCGAGCCGCTCGCGCCTGGAAGTCAGGTCGCGGAGGAGCTGATCGCCTGCCCGCTCGAGATAGGGCTGGGGGAG
>JAHEKK010000404.1 GCA_024638395.1 Gemmatimonadota bacterium
CCACTCGGGGCACCCCGGGGACATAGAGTCTTTGATGGTGGACGGGAAGTTCGTCATGAGGGACCACCGCGTTCTCACGATGGACGAAGAGGCCGTGATCCGCGATGCCGATGCGGTGGGGCGACGGGTCTGGGCGGAGGTGCTCGAGGCGGGGGAGGTGACGGTCCCTCGTGTCCCCCGGCCTGCATAGCCTCACCGGCCCTCCGGCCAAGCAGAATTCTGGGCGCCCGACCCGGGCGTTTCCCGACTGCTCTTCGGGCTTGTTTCGGATACCGTCCTTCATGGGGCGCGAACCACAGCGAGGAGGACGCACATGAGGGGTCTTTCGTATGGGGTTGCGTGGTGGGTGTGCCTCACTCCCCTCTTGGGGGCATGCGCCAGTACGTTGGAGACCGAGGCCCGCATGTTTCGGCACTTCACCGAGGGCCGGGAGATCCACAACGCCGCCGTCTTCGGGCAGCTCGACCGTGCCCGGGCTGCGGCGGCCCGGCTCGCGGAGGAGGGGGCCGTGCCGGGGGTGTCTCCTGGACCGGCACTGACGTCCTTCTATCGCGCCGTGGACGCGGTCCGCCGGACCGACGATCCGTCCGAACTGCCCGCCCGCTCGGCCGCCCTGGCGGACCGATGTGGCTCGTGTCACGAGGCCAGGGACGCCGGGCCGCTGTACGGGTTCGGACGTGTGAGGGAGGGGGAAGGCGTCAAAGGTCACATGGTGGTCCACGCCTGGGCCTCGGATCGGTTGTGGGAGTCCATCGTCGCGCGGTCGGAGGAGGGGTGGGCCGACGGTGCCATGGCCCTGTCCGGTGCGCCCATCGAGGCCGATGAGTTCATTCCCATGGTACCGGATCGGGACACCGCTTTCCGTCTGTCCTCTCTGACGCATGAGCTGGCAACGTCGAGTGTCGCCGCCGAAGGGTGGGAGGAACGGACCGAGCTCCTGGCGAGGCTCTCCGGCACCTGTCTCCAGTGTCACGTACTGGCCGGCGTTCGCTGACGGCTTCGGCGGCTCTACACACGGGCGAGCCGCAACGCTCCCGTGGCCTCTGCCCCCCGCGGGCCCTACGTTCGCCTGGTGTCCTGGCTCGATCCCCGAACCGGTAGTTCCTGCCATGCGTCTCTGCCGACGATCCCTGGTCCTCCTTGCTGGCGCCGTTCTCTGTGTTTCGACTCCCGGCTTCGCCCAGGAGCGCGAAGGTCCCACCGAGAATCCCGACTCGCCGAGGTATGTCCAGGCGCCGGCCGAAATCGCCCGGATTCTCCAATCCGACAAGAACTACGCCACGCTGAACAACATGAGTCCGGACGGCGACCACTTTCTGGTGCCCCACGAGACCGAGCTGTCGACCCTGGAGCTCATGGCGAAGACGACCTACCGCCTCGGGGAACTGGAACTGCGCCCCGAGACCGATCGACTTTGGCACCTGGACACCTACGGCATCGACGGGGTTCGCTTCTACTCGCTTCGCGACCGCCGCTACGTCGATGTGGACCTGCCGGACGGGTCGTTTGCGAGTGACTTCACCTGGTCTCCGGATGGGGAGCGCATCGCGTTCATCGCACACCTGCCGACCCACTCGGAGCTGTGGATCGCCGATGCCTCGACTGGGGATACCCGCAGCCTGAGCTCCCGGAGAGTGCTCGCCACGGTCGGCACCAGCGCGAACGGCCAGGGCAGCCGGGCCTCCGATATGGTCCAGTGGACGCCCGAAGGCACCCTTCTCACCCTTCTGGTCCCGGCTGACCGGGGTCCTGAGCCGGTCGAGGATCCCATTCCCCACGGGCCGTTGACCCGCAGCACCCGCGAAGAGCCCACCTCGACCCGGACGTTCCCCAACCTCCTCGAGGATCCCCACGACGAGGATCTATTCGAGTTCTACACCCGGAGCCAGCTCGCGGAGATCGGCACGGACGGGTCCGTTCGGGATCTGGGGGAGCCGGCCATGTACGAGTCGATCGCACTCAGTCCCGACAGCCGGCACGTCCTGGCGGTGCGGATCGAGCGGCCCTTCAGCTACATCACCAGCTACCGGGGCTTTCCCCGGTCTACGGTCGTGCTCGACCGGGACGGTGTCGTCGTTTCGGAGTTGGACTATCAACCCCTTCGGGAGGGAGGGGGTTCTGACGAGGACAACGGCGGCGGGCCTCGTGACTTCGCCTGGCTCCCCGACGGATCAGGCCTCGGCTTTCTCGAGCGTGGGGAGCCAAGTGAAGATGATCCGGACGCACCCAGGCCGGACCGGCTCATGCGGGCGTCGCCGCCCTTCGATTTGCAGGCTGCGCAAGTGATTGCGGAGAGTCAGGATCCAATCTCCGACCTGATGTACTCTCGCGATGGCGCTCACGCCTTTGCCACCGTCCGGGACGGAGGCAAGGAGGCTCTAGCCCATTGGGACCTCGGTCAGTCAGACCCTGAGAGGGCCCTGCTCCTGGCCTTCCACGAGACGAAAGACCCAACGGCTCTGCCCGGAGAGATCTGGGGCACGCGCACCGCCAACGGCCTAGAGTATGCCCTGACGACCTCGGAGGGAGACGCCGCATACCTGATCGGCGAGGGGTACAAAGCCGATTTCAGACCTCAGCCATTCGTGGACCGGATACGGCTGGCCGACGGGACCACAGAGCGGCTCTTCGAAGGCGCCAGCGACTCCTTCGACCAGCCCCTGATCGCCCTCGATCCGGACCTGGACCGGATGATCGCCAGCCGCGAGTCCGTGACGGACTTCCCCGACAGCTTCCTCTGGGAGGACGGCGATTGGGAGAATCTCACGGAGAACCGCGATCCTTTCCCCGAGGTGACGGCTGCCCGGAGGATCGATTTCGAGTTCGAGCGGCGGGACGGTCTCAAGGTTCAGGGCCGTGTTTCGCTTCCGGTGGACTACGTGGACGGGCAGAAGGTACCCGCCATCTTCTGGACCTACCCGAGGGAGTATACCGAGCGGGAGCTGTACGAATCGGCTGCGATCCGGGGGCGGAACAAGAATGCCTTTACCCACATGAGCTGGCTCCGGTGGTCCGACCTCTGGTTGACCCAGGGGTACGCCCTCGTCTATCCCGACATCCCCATCATCGGCGAGAACTACAACGACACCTACATAGGCAACCTCGTGGACGCCATGTACGCGGCCATCCGTGCGGTCGACGGGCTGGGGTTCATCGACATCGACCGGATCGGTCACGGTGGCCACAGCTACGGCGCGTTCGCCACCGCGAACATCCTGGCCAACGCGCCGTACTTCAAGGCCGGGATCGCCGGGGATGGGGCCTACAATCGCTCGCTGACGCCGTCGGGCTTCCAGGCGGAGCGTCGGATCATCTGGGAGGCGCCCCACACCTACATCGAGATGTCACCCTTCTTCCGGGCGGATCAGATCGACACGCCCCTCCTCATGTACCATGGGGGAGACGACAACAATACGGGGACGTTTCCCGTCCAGTCGCGAAGGATGATCCACGCCCTGACGACCCTCGGAAAGACGGCAGTGCTCTACGAGTACCCGTTCGAATCCCACACGCCGAGGGCCATCGAGAACAAGCTCGACATGTGGGCGCGGTTCATCACCTGGTTCGACACCTACGTGAAGGGTGAAGAGGATCGGACGGTTTCCGACGAGGAGAGCGCGAACGGAGGCAACTGACGACCGGTGGTCCAGGGCATGATGTTCACGGACCGTTGAAGCCGCGGCTCGGGGCGCCTATCCTACCGGCCCACGTTTGCCACCCCGCAGGAGCCGACATGCCCCGTTTCGTGCCCATCACCCTCGTTGCGCTTGCCCTTGTCCTTGCCTGGCTCCCCGCGGAAGCGGGGTCTCAAGAAGACCCGAACCAGATCCTGGACCCGGTCCATCTGTCGGCCCTGAGCTACCGGAACGTGGGGCCCCACCGGGGCGGGCGGGTCACGGCCGTCGCCGGCGTGGCCGCGAAGCCGTACCTGTTCTACATGGGCTCCACCGGCGGCGGCATCTTCAAGACCGAGGATGCGGGCACCACGTGGCGAAACATCAGCGACGGTCAGATCGCCGTGGCTTCCATCGGGGCCATCGCCGTTGCGCCGTCCGACGCCAACGTGATCTACGTG
>JAHEKK010000405.1 GCA_024638395.1 Gemmatimonadota bacterium
TCCGCCCCGAGGACAGCGAGGCCGCCCTGGACAGGCAGGTCAACCGCCTGCTGGACGGCGCAGGCGGCACGGCCCTCGAGGCCGTTCGGGACACGGCCCAACTGGTCTGGGGTCTGGACGGTGTCGAGGCCCGAACCCGTGCACAGGCCGCCTTCGTCATGGCTCAGGCGGAAGTCATGGGGGGAGACTCCAGGGCCGCACTGCTCTGGGCCGAGCGGGCCGTGGAACTGGCCCCGACCAATGATGGATATCGGCGCCTCCTGACGGACCTACGAGGGAGCGGGCCATGACCTTGCCCGGGTTCGCGGGCCCGTCGGTCCGCGTGAAGGTCTGCGGCGTCAGCGACCCCGGCGTGCAACGGTCGCAGAACCAGGACAGCTTCGTCATGGCCGACCTCTCCGAAGGGAAGGACATCACCGCTCCCAGGCCGCGCAAATCGGAGAGCTCCATGGAGAGCCGCCAGGTAGAGTTGGGCTCCCTGGGTCTGCTCCTCATGGTTGCAGACGGCATGGGGGGCGCGGCGGGGGGCAAGGTCGCGAGTCGGATGGCCACGTCCCACGTTCTCGCCTCCATCGCCGAGAACTGGATTCCGGAACGGGGCCCGTCGCCGGAGCGATTCATCTCCTGCCTCCGGGAGGCCGTCCGCGCCAGCAACACACTCATCTATGAGCAGTCGAATCGTCACCCCGCCTATGAGGGGATGGGGACCACGGCAACAGTCGCCGGCGTCCTCGAGGATTATCTGTACCTGGCCCAGATCGGTGACTCGCGGGCCTACCTGGTACGCGAGGGACTTTGCACACAGCTCACATGGGACCAGTCCTTCGAGAACTACGCGATCGAAAGCGGGTGGATGAGTCCCCAGGAGGTACAACAGAGCCAGCACAAGAACACGATCCTCCAGGCGCTGGGACCGGCCCCCAGCGTGGAGGTCGATCTGACGTTCCAGCACCTGCGCCGTGGTGATCTCCTCGTCCTGTGTTCCGATGGCCTTTTCCGGGTCGTGTCCGAGCCGGAGATCGCATCGTGCGCGAGTCACGATGTGGAGAGCGCCTGCACGGCGCTCATCGAGATGGCCATCGCGAGAGGGGCCCCCGACAATGTGACCGTGCTCCTTGCCCGGTTCGAGGGCGAGGGCCTTCAGATGCCGGAGACGGGGGATGCCGTTGGCCGACAGCCGGTCCCGGAGGCCGGGGAGTGACGGAGGAGCCCGGCCAAATCTGGATCCGCGTACTCTCGGGCTCACGGGAGGGGATCGAGGTCACCTATCGCGATGCCACCGTCACCGTCGGACGCCACCCCGCGTGCCAGCTCCGATTCGATCCGGCGGAAGATCTCCAGGTCTCCGGCCGCCACGCGGCCTTCACACGGGGCCCGGCCGGATGGACGGTGGAAGATCTGGGGAGCCGGAACGGAACCTTCTTGAACGGGGTCCCCCTGACCGCCCCTGAGCTTCTGACCGAAAGGGACGAGGTCGGACTGGGCATCGACGGCCCACGTCTGGAGATCTCACTCACCGGCCCGTTCGCTCCGCCGCCGCGGGACCACGAGGGCGGGACCACGCAGCGGATCAAGGCCGCCGTGGCCACGCAGACCATCCGCCTCCGGTGGACGCTCGCCGTCACCTTGATCGCCGCGATTACCATCGTGGCGGGTACGCTGTGGGCACGTCAAAGAGACCAGCGGATGTGGGCCAGCGACCGGGATGCACTCACCGGCCAGGTGGACAGCCTGCTCCGCCTCACGGAGGCCCCTCGGCAGGATCTGGAGGCGGCGGTTTCGGTGTTGGCGGACAGCCTCCAGTCGGCTCGACGGGATGCCCAGGCCCTCAGAGACCGGCTGGCTGCCGTACCGCCGCCGTCGAGCCAGGCGGACACGCGAGAGGTGGACGAGCTGCGCCGCCAGCTACAGGACGCCCTGGTGCGCCTGGAGAGGCAGCAAATGGCGGCCTCTCTCGATTTCGAAGAAATCCGACGGCGTACGGAACCTGCCGTGGCGATGATCTGGAGCGAATGGGCCGACGGCACGGTCTCCACGGGAACCGCTTTATCCATCGAGGGGGGCGGACTGCTCCTCACGAATCGGCATGTCCTCGTGGGTCCCGGTGGGCCTGGTCGCCGATTGGCCGTCCAGTTCGCCGGCTCCAGCCAGGTGTGGCGAGCGACGCTGGTCGACACCCACGAACGGGTAGACCTGGGCTGGGCCAGAACCGAGGGAATCGTGGGTCAGACGCCGGTGCTCGATCGCTTCAACCGCCGCCTCGACACCCTGGCCGTGGGCTCACCCGTAGCCATCGTGGGCTTCCCCCACGGAGGGCGTCCCGGAACGGATGCACCCGGGGCCAGACGGCGAGCCGTGGTTTCGGCTGGCGTCCTCGTGGGGAGCGTTGACGAAGAGATCCGAATCCAGGGCTACGGGGCGGAGGGCGCCAGCGGGAGTCCGGTCGTCGACCGGGACGGTCAGGTCATCGGCCTGATCTACGGTGCAACCCAGGGGGAGGGCGGAAACGGATTGCTCCTGGCCGTGCCCATTGCCTGGGCTGACCGGGACCCTGAAGGATAGTCGCCGGCTCGACTTCGCCGGATGAGTCGCCGGGCGTCGGCTATGGACCCTCGTCGAGGAGCTGGTCCAGCGCTTCTCGAGCGTCGGTGT
Organism: Gemmatimonadota bacterium; assembly: GCA_024638395.1. Classification (GTDB taxonomy): domain Bacteria; phylum Gemmatimonadota; class Gemmatimonadetes; order Longimicrobiales; family Gaopeijiaceae; genus JAHEKK01. The sequence continues at coordinate 2,653 of JAHEKK010000405.1, forward strand.
AGTCGGGAAACTCCTGGGTCAAACGCTGGTAGAGCTCAATGGCCCTGTCCGTCCGTCCGTCGTCCCGGGCCGCCTCGGCATTGGCCAGCAAGAGGACGGCCCCGGGAGGGACGTTTCGCTCTTGCCGCGCCTCGCGGGCGTCCCGCGGGAGTCCGGGAAGGTCCAGCTCGGTCGTGATCTCCCCCGCCATGCGGATCAGAACGTCGTAGAGCTGCTCTCGCCTGTCGCGGGTCTGGCTGCTCTTGACCAGCTCACCCGTTTCCACACTCACGATGCGGGCTGTGAGCACCACCTCTCCGAACAAGTCCGTGATGGACCCGAAGACCATGTACCGGGCCCCCACCAGCTTCCCGGCCTCCACGGCTGTGGCCGAGCTGACGGCATCCGATGATCCGAGTTCGATCTCGCCGAGAATCCGGTTCAGCTCCCGCCGCTCCACGATCCGGAGAGACGTATTCTGCCGGAGCTCGTTCAGCAGCATGGCCTGGAGTCCGATCCCCAGGTTCTCCATGTCCATGCCGTCCTCGCCCACGGAACCCGCGGCCTCGAACTCGAACACCGCCACCCCGGGGCGCAGGTCCGGCTCCTGGGAGGTGGCGGCCCGGGGTCCCTGACTCGTCACGGGCGCGGGCGGCGACGTCGATGGGCTCTCGGCCGCCGTAGTCGGAGTCGCACACCCCGTAGCAAGACCCCCCAAGAGAATACAAGCGGTGGATAGAACGCTGGAGATCATGAAGACGCGCTTTTCCTTCCTGGAGAAACCGAGTGGCTCACCGCCGCAGCGCTGATCCGAGCTTCACCACCCGGACCGGGCAAAGTCGCGTTACCTGACCAGGACGGCAAGCGGTCAACCCGGCGCGAGCATCGGATCGGGCCGTCGACGGCGCGGACGTTCAGCCTCCGATCAACACCGTGGGACATCCTCCCAGGATCACCCCTCCATGGGCAGTGTTGTCCAACATGCGAGCCGCGGGAAGACCCCCGACCAGGACCGTGCTGGAGCCCTTCACGATGACGTCCGGGGGGCCGACACACACGGCCATGTCGGTCATCCTGGCCGACGGAAGGCCGCCGACCAGAACCAAGGGGGCCCCCGGCGGCAGAATCGGGCCGCCGACGTGAGGGACGACGCCCGTCACCATGGGGCAAACATGGAAGTCGGTGATCCTCGCTGCCGGCATCATGAAGACCGCCCCTCTCCTTCCGTGTTCCAGAGGAGCACTTTCTGGGCAACCTCCAGTCCCCGGGCCAGAAAATCCTCCAGGCGGGCCTCCAACTCATCGGGTTCTGTAGCCGCCGCCAGCAGCAGACATCCGGAAATGGCTTTGGCCGCCATGAACTCCCCAGGCGGCATCGGGGGCTGGTCCGGCGGGCCCATGCTCCCCCCAGAGAAGAAGGCCGCCGCTCCGGCACACCCGGCGGG
>JAHEKK010000016.1 GCA_024638395.1 Gemmatimonadota bacterium
CGCGTAGGGGATGAGGGTCATCATGTCCGGCGGCAGCGGGGCTTCCCGGCACACGCGAAGGAGTACCGGAGACTTGCTGATGAAGGCACTGCCCCGACGGTAGAGCTCGTAGCGGAGGGGGTGGGGAAGGAACGGCGACCGGCGCCGGCCCTTCTTCCGCTTCATCAAGGCCAGGGGGTCGTCGGAACCGACCAACGAGCTCTCGAGGACGACGGGCTTCCTGAGCAGCCGTGCAAACGGCACGGCCATGAGGTTCAAGACGGGCGCGGAATTGAAGATGTGGACCACGTCATAGTCGCGGCGCCGTCTCCACATCACGGGCCACAGGCTCCGGGCGATCTTCGCCAGGCGAGCGACGGGCCCGGGTCCCTTCATGACCGAGGGAATCGAAAGGGGCTCAACCCACTCGGGGTATTTTTCGCCGCCGTCGGGGGCGATGAAGACCGGAGGGTTCCCAGCCGCGGCGAGGCGTTCTCCGTAGCGATAGGCGGCAATCTCCGCCCCCCCGTATTCGGGTGGGAGACTTCGGCTTACGATGCAGACCTTGGTCACGCTGTCAATCTCCGTGTGCCGCCCCGGCCTCAACCTGGCGGGGAATCGATCATCTGTCGGCCGGAACCGAGCTTCGGGACGGACCTGAACGGCCGGAGGAGTGTCCGGATCGCCCGGGATCCGGCCTTCTGGAGGCCAGCTTTCAGGCGGGACCCCTCCTCCAGGCTCAGCCGCGACTCAATGGCCAGAGCCGTGGCGAGGGATTTCTGGGCCGAAAGCCACAGCGGGAACGAGCGGTAGGCCGGATTCCCCATCAGGGACCGGTAGAACTCGAACTGTTCCCGATGCTGCTTGTGGTTGAACATCTCGGTCTTGGAGGCGCCGTGAAGCCGGAACTTCGCGAAGAGGGATCGACACGTCCCCACCCTGGCGCCGGCTTCCACGGCACGGGTACACCACTCGATGTCCATGACCCAGTGGAATTCCCGGTCGAGTCCCTCCGTCCGCTCCCACACCCACTTGCGCCAGAACATGGGGGGCTGCATGAAGTGGAACGGGCGATTCTTCTCTTCGGCGCGAAAGATGGGGTAGGCGTGGATGGGCACTCCGTCCGCTCCCGACGTGCGGCTGAGGGCCACGTAGTCCCCACCCCTCACCATGAACTTCTCCATGCCCCCGATGACGATGTCGACCTCCTGGCGGTCCATCTCGTGGAGCGCCTGGCCGAGGGCATCAGGGAAATACACGTCATCGCTGTTCAGCCAGGCCTGTATGTCGCCCGTGGCGCGGCCAAAGCCCTTGTTGATGGCGTCACTCTGACCGTCGTCCTTCTCGGAGACGCCAAAAGCCAACCATGGCGCGTATTTCTCCATCACCGCCACACTGCCGTCGCTGCTGCCTCCGTCGACCACCATATACTCGAGCCGCGGATAGCCCTGAAGGAGCACCGAACGAATCGTCTCCTCGAGGAACTCGGCCTGATTGAAGGAAGGCGTGACCACGGTGATGACGGGCCAATCCCGTCCGTCGGGCCTTTGGGGCGGTAGGCGGCGGCTCTCTACGGTCCAGGGCCAGCCACTCTTGCCGGGTGGCGGCGGTGGTAGGTCGTCGAGTGTGGGCGCGGCGCTCAGCACCGGGCCCTCGAGAAGGAGAGCGCTCATGGCGCCACCGTCAGGGGTGCGGGCTCCTCCAAACGGAGCAACTCGGTATACAGCTCCACGTATCGCCGTGCCTGGAGGTCCAGGGAGTACTCGGACTCGGCTACCTCACGGCACCGGGACGACCACACATCACCTGACCCTTCCAGCACACGCCGGACCGCCCCCGCCAGAGCCTCGCCGGTGGCCGACCCGGCCAACTCGCCGGTTACACCCGGACGCACCATGTCGGGAATCCCGCCGATCCCGAACCCGGCCACCGGCGTTCCGGAAGCGAGGGATTCCAGAACCGTGGCCGGAAGGTTGTCCTGGATGGAGGGGACACAGAAGACATCCGCCATGCCGTAGACACCCGACATTTCCCGGTCGGACCGGATCTCGCCCAGATGCCTGGCGTTGACGTCGGGTGGGAGCTCGGGTTCGCCCTTCCCGACCGAAACAAGGTAGAGTCCGTGTATGTCGCGCAGTTGAGCCATGGCCGCAGAGAGGTGGGCAAAGCCCTTCCGACGGTTCTCTACGGACTGGGCCACGAAGAGCAGCACTCGCGCGTCGGACGGGATGTCGTAGCGCTCCCGCCAGGCGTTCCGGTTGGACGGCGCGAAGAGCTCCGTGTCCAAACCGTAGGGAATCACGCGTACACCCATGGTCTCGGGAATCACCCCACTCCGCCGGGCCTCCTCGGCCAACCATCGGCTGGGTGTGACGATCTCGATGGACCTGGGGGCCATGCCCCTCAGCGTCGCATGCTTCCGATTCCAATACGTCGACGAGAGGTCTTCCGCCGTGACGGATCCCAACTGCGGACAGGCTCCACACCCGGCCTCGAACTTCCCGCATCCGTGATCGTAGTGGCAACCACCGGTGAGGAGATGCATATCGTGAAGGGTCCAGACCACGGGGAGATCCGGCGGCAGCCACGCCGCCAGGCTCTCCACGTCCAGGAAGCGGGCCACCCAGTGGAGGTTGAGCACGTCACACCGGGGAGCCTGGTCGAGGGGTTCGGTGCCGTAGGGTGATTCGTCGGGATTGAAGGGCTCGAACCCGTCCGGCCGCGTGGCATCGTAGCGTTCCAGGCTCTGGCGAATGGCCCGTTTTCGCCGTTTCACGCGGCGCTTCCCCAGAAGTCCGTCAGGTCTCCGAAAGGCAATGACGCCGGGTTCGTCTCCGCGTTTGCGGTCGACCATCATCGTGGAGTCCACACCCTCGACGAGCCGCAGTCCGGAGTGGAGCCGAGCGGCACACCGCGCGGCTCCTCCCGTGATATCGTCCGTGCTGTAGTGGACGACTCTCATTGGTCAGACGTCCGCTCGGGTCATCGGTCGATCCCTGGCTGCGGGCTGGGCCTGCTCCGGAGCTTCTGCGGGGCTGGGAGGCGGGGGACGCTCGGTCCAGATCCGCCGGAGGACGTCGTGGACCTTCCGATGCCCTTCGGCGTTCCAATGGACGTCCTTTTCCAGGTAGTCGGCGGCGCTGAGTTCGTCCGCGAGAGCGACGAAGGGGATGCCCAGGTCGGCGCACGTTCGTCCAATCCGCTGGTCCGGCCTTGAAGCATCGAAGCCGTCGCCGGCTCCGGGCTGCCTCCGGGCTTCCTCCAGTTGGCGCTGGGCCAGAGGGGAGAGCTCGGGGACGGTCGCCACGACGAGGCCGCATTCGAGGGACCTGGCCAGATCCGCCGCCTCGCGGATGAGAACGTCGGAGGCCCGGAAAACGCGCCGGCTGAGGTCGGAGTCCGAGCAGATCTCCACGTAGTTTTCGAAGTGCCGCTTCCTGCTCGGGAAGGGCCACGGCTCTTCGGAGAGATGGTGGGTCACCTTCTCCCACCCGTTCCCCCCCTTCCGTTCGCGAATGAACGGGGTTCGATACCGGAGCATCGAGGGGCGGACGTTATCCTCGAGGTCGTTGGGCGGGTAAAGGAACCACACCAACGTCTTCCCGGCGATCTTGGGCGCCAGAGCGTGCATCCAATGCAGGGCCTGAACCATGTTGTAGCCCGGGGCGCCTACGGCCTTGATGGCGAATTCCCGGCCTAGATTGCCGTAGAACGCAGCGTCATCGATCCCGAACCCGAAGGCGAAGGAGTCGCCGAACACCACGACATCGGCGTCTTCCACGGCGCCCCTGCCCCGCCAGCCATCCTGGTCGGTGGTGAAGTGGAAGAAGTCGCCGTTCAGGTCGGTGGCGTGGGTGCTCAGGTTCGGGCGAGGGGTCCAACCGACCTCGGGATCGAACTGCACGAAGGGGTCGCCCTCAACCAACTGGGGGGCTGCCGCGTCTGCAAGCCGGGCCGTGATTGCCCGAACGATCCACAGGCCGAGGGCGACGAGCATGGCCGGAAGCGCCAGTACGAGCGCAAGCGCTCCGGCGATCAGGGCGAGCAGAGTACGTATCATTCTTCCGGCCCAATCCGCGGCGCGGCGCGATCGAGAGAGGTGCGTCCCCACCGCTCCCAGTGTGCCGCCACACTCACGGATCCGAACTCCGCGTCACGGGACATCTCAGTACAGCGTGTAGATATTGCCACCGAATGATCCCTTTTCCTGGGTCTGGACCCAACCGAGCATGGCAATGAGGGGAAGCACGAACAGGATCCAGACACCGCCGCCCTTGAAGCCCCACGAGACGTAGGCCCGGACCCAGCCCTTGCCGGGAACATCCGGCAAGCCGTGCTGGCTCCCGTAGGCCTCCGCAGGAACGGGGCGCTTGGGCTGCCAGTTGGTGCTCGCTCCCCTCGGCCGCTGGAGCTCGAACTTCGATCCGCCGAGGCCAGCCACGGCGACGACGCCGAACAGCAGTCGGGTCAAATAGGCTGCCAGGGTAGAAGAGACCCGTCGTGACATCCGCACCCACAGGTCATACGACCGGCGTCTGGCTCCCGCCGTTGCGAAGAGCAGCGCCGACATCACGACGCCGAGGGCGGCCCCGACTCCGGCACCGACCATGGGCGAGCCGCTGGAAAGGAGCCACGTGAACCCAGCGCCCAGGATCGCGTAGCTCACCAGGAGAAGGGCGGTCAGGGCCTTCGCGAAAGCCGTCACCCAATGCCGTTGCGCGTGTGTGGGGAGCGTAATCATCAGTCGAGTGCGTATTGAGCGCGGTAGGCCTCGGCATCTTCCAGAAGCCCCGCCGGCTGCGCTTCCTTCCGCAGGACGAAGTTCTCGAGAACCAGACAGTCCATGTCGGTCGCCATGAAGCATCGGAAGGCGTCTTCCGGCGTACAGACGATGGGTTCACCGCGGATGTTGAAGGACGTGTTGACGATGACGGGACAGCCCGTCTTCTCGTAGAAGCTCCACATGATCTCCGCGTAGCGGCCGTGGCGCTCACGATCGACCGTCTGGACCCGGGCCGAATAGTCGACGTGGGTAATAGCCGGGATCTTCGAGCGGGGTACCGCGACGCGAACAGTCAGGTCAGGGTCTTCCATGCGCTTCCGCTGTTCTTCCGTCAACTCGGTCCGCCACTCGTCACGGACCGGCGCCACGAAGAGCATGTAGGGGCTCTCGTCCTCCGGACGCATCTCGAACACCTCGTGTGCATGCTCCCTCAAGACGCACGGAGCGAAGGGCCGAAAAGACTCCCTGAACTTGATCTTCAAGTTCATGACCTGCTGCATCTGCTGCGACCTGGGGTCGCCGATGATGCTCCTGCTCCCCAGCGCCCGGGGTCCGAACTCCATGCGACCCTGGAGCAGTCCCACCACTTTCTCGTCCGCGAGGATTCCGGCCACCTGGTCGACGAGTTGTTCCTCGTCGTCAATACGCTCGTAGTGGGCGCCCACGGAGTCCAGGTAGAGCTCGATGTCATCGGGATCGAAACGGGGGCCCAGGAGCGAGCCCTTCTGCATGTCGAAGCCGGTGGCCGCACGAGGCTGACCCAGCTTGTGATACCAGGCCAGCAGGGCGCCGCCGAGGGCACCGCCGGCGTCCCCCGCGGCGGGCTGGACCCAGATCGAATCGAAGGGACCTTCCCTGAGGAGCTTCCCGTTCGCGACGCAGTTCAGGGCCACACCACCGGCCATGACCAGGTTCGGGCAGCCCGTCACCTGGTGGAGATGGCGGCCGGCGTTCATGACCACTTCTTCGCACACGACCTGGATCGACGCAGCCAGGTCCATTTCCTTCTGGGTGATCCGGCTCTCCGGCTTCCTGGGCGGGCCGCCGAAAGCCTCGTGGAACCGCTCCGAGGTCATCGTGTTCCCGTGCTGAAATGCGAAACAGGACATGTCGAGCCAGATCGATCCGTCCTCGTTGACCTCGACGACGGTGTCCTTGATGCGCTCCGCGTAGATGGGACGTCCATACGGAGCGAGCCCCATGAGCTTGTACTCGCCCGAATTCACCTTGAAGCCGGTGTAGTAGGTGAAGGCCGAGTAGAGCATTCCGAGGGAATGGGGAAAACGGACCTCGTGTGTCACTTCCAGTCGATTCCCGCGTCCCACGCCCATTGAGCTCGACGACCACTCCCCGACGGCGTCCAACGTGAGGACCGCTGCCTCCTCGTAGGGTGAGGGGAAGAAGGCACTGGCAGCGTGGGCTTCGTGGTGGTCCACGAAGTACAGCTCGCCGGAAAAACGGGGGCCCAGATTGCTTCGAATCAGCCCGGGGAGCTTCAGCTTCTGCTTGGCCCAGAGGGGCACGGCCAGTCGGAAGGTCTCGTAGCCCGAGGGAGCCACCTGCAGGTAGGTCTCCAGGAGTCGGTCGAACTTCACGAGGGGCTTCTCGTAGAACACGGCTGAGTGCACGTCCTCGGGGCCGATCCCGGCCTCGGACAGGCAGTATTCGATGGCATTCTCGGGAAACCTGGGATCGTGCTTCCGGCGCGTGAACCGCTCCTCCTGCGCGGCGGCCACGATGTCGCCGTCCTGGACGAGGGCGGCAGCCGAATCGTGGTAGAGGGCCGAAATCCCCAGAATGTACGTACTCATCGTCTTGGAGACGTGTCCTTCTCGAGTCGTGAATGGTGTGGTCTGCAGGGGGCGGCCCGGAGGACCCCGTAGCTGAGTCTCGGCCACTCGGGCGCCGTGCCGTACCTCGAATTACGGGAGGTCCCCCCTCGTTCGCCGCCTACCAGATCCGCCAGGGCGCCTGCCCCTGGCTCCAAAGGTCCTCCAGGAGGTTCTTCTCCTTCAGTGTATCCATGCAGGACCAGAAGCCGTGGTGACGGTACCCCACGAGCTCTCCGGCACGAGCCAGGTTCTCCACCGGCTCGCGCTCCCACACGGTTTCGTCCCCGTCGATGTAGTCCAGAACACCAGGATTCAGGACGAAGAAGCCCCCGTTGATCCATCCCTCCCCGGCTTCTGCCTTCTCGTGGAAGGTGCGTACCTGATCGCCATCGAAAGAGATCCGGCCGAACCGAGCCGGGGCTCGAACGGTGGTGACCGTGGCCATCTTTCCGTGGGCCTCGTGAAACGCCAGCGCCGCACGGAGGTCCACATCGGCAACACCATCACCGTAGGTGAACATGAACGTCTCGTCGTCCTCCAACCAATCGCGGAGGCGACCCAGGCGGCCACCCGTCATCGTGTGCAGCCCCGTGTCCACCAGATGCACCTTCCACGACGGTTGATTTCCCTGATGTATGGTCTGCTCACCGGTGGCCAGGTCGATGGAGATATCGTTGTTGATAGCGTAGAAGTTGAGGAAGTATTCTTTGATCACATCACCCTTGTACCCCAGCGCGATGATGAACTCGTCGACGCCCTGTGAGGCATAGATGTTCATGATGTGCCACAGGATGGGCTTGCCGCCGATTTCCACCAGGGGCTTGGGCTTGATCACGGTCTCTTCGGAAAGACGGGTTCCGAACCCACCTGCCAGAATGATGGCCTTCATCGCCTAGATTGCTCCTTGGGCTTCCATGCGTTCATTCACGCGTGCGGGACGCGGGACCCCCGATCCCGAGGGTGGGATTCAAAGTTGTGGCTCTGGCACCGGCTCCGGCGATCGGACCGACCGGAAATCCCAATCGAGCTTGGGAGCCAGGACGCCCTGGCGTCCGGCCGGCATGTCGAAGCCGACCGACGAGACGTCGAAGGCCAGGACCTGCTGATGCCCGGTGATGATGCGGACGCTGGGAATGTGGGCACCGGTATTCACGAAGTAGCGCCCGGGCCTCAGCACGCCGGCCGGTATGTGACAGGTGGATACATAGGTGCCCGGATCCATGATCATCCGGTCTCGGACGTGGGGCGTGTCCGTGTCTTCGCTGGTCCAGATCACCACGCCCTGGCTGTCCAGGATCTGGAAGGCCATCGACACGCCTCGCATGGCAGCCCGCACCTCGTACTCCAGTTCGACCTGAAAAGGATCCTTGAAATTGACGACTGGCTGGAGAACGTCCTGGTCGTCGCGAATCCGGATGGCCAGAACCTCAACCTCGGCGTCCGAATCGGGATTGGGATTGACCCATTCAGCCTGGTTTTCAACTCCCCTCGCGAGGTACGCGGCCACGACCTCATAGGGCTTCCCGTCCATGGCGACACTACCGTCTTCCAGGAGCAGGGCTCGCGTACAGAGCTGCGTCACCGCAGCCATGTTGTGGCTCACGAACAGGACTGTGCGCCCCGAGTTCGCCACGTCGCCCATCTTGCCCAGACACTTGCGCTGGAAAGCGGCGTCTCCCACGGACAAGACCTCGTCGACGATGAGGATTTCCGGCTCCAGATGCGCGGCCACGGCAAAGGCGAGGCGCACGTACATGCCCGAGGAGTAGTGCTTGACCGGCGTGTCGATGAATTTTCCGATCTCTGCGAATTCGATGATCTCGTCGAACCGCGCCTCGATCTCCGTCTTCCGCATCCCGAGGATGGCGCCGTTGAGATAGACGTTCTCGCGGCCCGTCAGCTCCGGGTGGAAGCCGGTGCCCACTTCGAGCAAGGACCCCACACGGCCGCGGATCTCGATGGAGCCTTCGGTGGGTTCGGTGATGCGGGACAACACCTTCAGCATGGTGGTCTTGCCCGCGCCGTTCTTTCCGACGAGTCCGACGACCTCGCCCTGATTGACGGAGAACGAGATACCCCGGAAGGCCCACATGGTCTCGTTCAGTTCCGCCGCTCCGGTCGCGTGTCCGCGAAGGAGCGCCGCCGCTCTCTTGAACGGGGCTATGAATGCATCGGAGATCGCGTCACGGGCTGTCCGGAATTTGGTTTGCACGCCCCCGATGAAGAATCGCTTCCCCAGTCCTTCGACTTTGATCACTTCCATCGTCAGGCCCAAACTTTGGGAGGTGTTGGTGCATCCTTCGTCGACATGCCCACCCTGTCATACCACATCGGCGAAGGTCTTCTCCATCCTGCGGAAGTAGAACATTCCGCCCACGAAGATGAGAGCGGCCGACATTCCCGAAACGAGCAGCAACTGCCACGGGAAGGCTGCGCCCTCCGGACCCACCCCAACGGCCCAGCGAAAGCCTTCCACCACCCCCACCATGGGGTTGAGCGCCCACACCAGCCCGAGTGCTTCGATGGTCTCGGGACTGAAACCGTAGCGCGCCTCCAGCTTCGTCAGAGAGGAGAACTCGTAGACGATCGGCGTGGAGTACATCCAAAGCTGGACCAGGAACGGGACGGTAAACCGAACATCCCGGAACTGGACATTGAGGGCCGACAGCCAGAGCCCCATCCCCAGGGCGATCATGAAGGCAACGCCCAGAAAGACGGGGAGCGTCAGCAACCGGAACGAGTAGGCCACGTCGAAGAAAGGCATCATCGCCAGAACGATCAGGAAGGCCAGGCAGAAGTCCACCAGCCCGGCCAATACGCTGGCCGACGGAATGACCAGGCGGGGGAAGTAGATCTTCTTGATGAGGTTCTGGCTTCCCACCAGAGAGTTGGAGGCATTGGTCAGCCCGTTGGCGAAGAAGGTCCACGGAACCAGCGCCGTGATGTTCCAGATCCTGTAGTCCTGTCCGTCGGACTCCAGGCCAGCCAGTACGGAAAAGATGAGGGTGAAAACCACCATGGAGATGACTGGCTGGATGATCGCCCACGCAGCTCCGAGTACCGACTGCTTGTAGCGGACCTTGATGTCCCGCCACGTGAGGAAGTACAGGAGCTCACGGAACGCCCAGACCTCGCCCAACTGGAGGTGGGACCATCCCTTCGATGGCTCGATCCGGAGAACCCGGTTGGCCGGATCCAGCCCGGCTTCCATATAGCTTTCTGCTACCGCCATTCGTCGTGAGCTCTCCCCTGAGCCGTTTCGGTGCCGACTGTGCGCGGGGAGCGCACGACCGGAAACCTGTGGAAATCTAAACCACCGTAAGTCTCGGCAGAGCCCGTAGAGCCCTGAACGACGGATCCCGTGTCCTCAGGCCCCGGAACCGGCCCCCTTCGACTCCCGTGGTCCCCGGCCCGCCGGAGGGAGTCGCACCCCCGTAATGGCCCGCTGCAGAACACGAAGCCCCGCAGGGCTCGGGGCTCCGCGGGGCTTCGCTTGGGCCCGTTCGGGCTCACATCGGGATCAGACCTCGGCCAGCTCCCGCTTGCCGTATTTGGCCATGACCTGTTCCGAGATCCACCGGTACGTTCGTGCCAGGCCGTCTTCGAGGCTGATCCGGGGCTCCCAGTCCAACACTTCGCGGAGAAGCGTGTTGTCCGAATTACGGCCGCGAACGCCCTGGGGGCCGTCGATATGCCTACGCGTGACATCCACGCCCGCGGCTCCCGCCACCATGTCCACGAGCTCGTTGATGGAGATCATGCGATCCTGCCCCAGGTTGAGGGGGTCGCGGAAGTCGGACTGCATGAGGCGATAGATGCCTTCCACGCAGTCGTCCACGTAACAGAACGAACGCGTCTGCTCTCCGTCCCCCCAGACCTCGATCACCGGGTCGCCGGTGATGTGGCTCATGGCGATCTTGCGGCACATGGCCGCCGGTGCTTTCTCGCGGCCCCCCTCCCACGTGCCGAGGGGCCCGAAGATGTTGTGGAAGCGGACCGTGCGGGTCTCCATGCCATAGTCTTCGTAGTAGTGCATGCAGAGCCGCTCGGAGATGAGCTTCTCCCACCCGTAGGCGTCCTGGGGCGCTGCCGGGTAGGCGTCCTCCTCCTTCAGCGGCACGACGTTGGCTTCTTCCTGTAGGTGCTCGGGGTAGATGCACGCCGACGACGTATAGAGGTAACGTGACACCGCGTTCAACCGGGCGGCTTCCAGGGTATGGAGGTTGATCAGGGCGTTGTTGTGGAGGATCTGGGCATGATGCGCCGAGATGAACCCCATGCCACCCATGTCGGCGGCCAGGGCATAGACCTGATCCACTCCACGGGTCGCCTGAAGGCAGTTGTCCCACCGGCGAAGATCCAGGAGCTCGAATTCGTCGGCTTTGGTGGCCTCGAACTCCGGCGATTTCACATCTACACCGCGTACCCAGTATCCCTTGCCCTTCAGGTAGGTGACGAGGTGGTGGCCAATGAATCCGCCCGCACCGGTGACGAGCACCCGCTTCTGATCCGACATCCGCGCAACTCCTTATATGCTTCTGGGACAGGTCCGGGAACCCGGGTGGTCCGGCGATCCGCACCAATACCCGTCGATCGCAATGGAATGGGAACCCGGTCCCGGATGGGCGGGCTCCACTCTTGTAAGCATCGGTATTTTCGGCACTGTTTTCCAGCCGTGGGAGCCGAGGCGCTGGGGCCGGCGAAGGTCGGAACGGCTCCCGGAGGTGGCGGAACGGGGGCCACGTGCGTTTGGGGGGAGGAACGGTACGTGAGGCCGGCGCCGCCCAAGGGAATCAACCGGCCCGGCGGACACGCGCGGCTTCGGCGGTCGGAACAACGGGAGCGGGACAACCGCGAGGCCACCCCGGGCGGGTCTGCTACCCTACCAGCCCAGCCGCTTCAGGACCACGGGCAACGTCTTGATCATGATCCAGAGATCCCGAATCGGACCTCGACGCTCGATGTACTCAAGGTCGTACCCGACCTTGGACTTCACATCGTCCAGCGTCCGGTCATAGGCCTGGCTGACCTGCGCGAGCCCGGTGATGCCGGGCAAGACGCGCTGCCGTTCCGGATAGCGGTCGATGCGGTCTCGGAGGAAGCGGAAGATCTCGGGCTGCTCCGGGCGTGGGCCAACGATGTTCATGTCGCCCAGAAGCACATTGAAGAGCTGAGGAAGCTCGTCCAGCCGGGAGCTTCGAAGGAACCGCCCCACGGACGTGACCCGCTTGTCGTCGGGGCTGGCCCACACCTGACCATCCTCGTCGGACCCCACGGTCATCGTGCGGAACTTGTAGATCTTGAAGATCCGGCCGCCCTTGTCGTCCACTCGCCTGCTGTCCGGCTTGACTCCGTTCCAGTTCCGCCGGTCGACGCCGACCCGGTCCTGCACGTAGAAGACGGGTCCACGGGAGGTGAGCTTGATCGCGGTGGCGATCAAGACCATGAGAGGCGCGGTGATGAAGATGCTTACAGCCGCAACGGAGAAGTTGAGCAGCCGGGACAGCCGCGACGCCATCGTCGCGTCCGGGAGCTCCAAGACGGGATCGGGCCTCGGGGGCGCCATGGATTCCTCGGAGTGGCCACGCGTCCACTTCCGGGCAGGGGACCCTGCGCGGGTCCCGCGTCCTGGTCGTTGCCTCGGGGCGTTGGTGGCCAAACGGTCTCGGAGGGAGGTCGGTGAATGTCAGGGGCGTGCGCATGCGCGCACCGGTACTTCCCTCACAGCAAGGGCCATTCTCGCCAGAAACCGCCAGGTGCGGAATTCGGCTAACGGTATGCCGGATAGATACCTAGGGAATCCCTGGCCACCTCGCGCTCCCTTTCCCTACAGGGGTTGTTGCACCCGAACAACACGCGTACACGAGGAACGGTGCACCAGGACAACGATCGGCACCTCTTCGCGGCGGGGCCGAATCAGGCGGGGGAGACCGGCACCGTGAACCAGAAGCGGGTGCCCTGGCCGACCTTGGTCTCGAAGCCGATGTCCCCATTCATGGCCTGCACGAGGGACTTGGCGATCGCCAACCCCAGCCCACTCCCGGAAAAGAGCATCCTGGCCGAATCCGGGCCGCGCTTGAAGGGCTCGAAGACGGTGGCCCGAGCCTGGTCCGGAATGCCCCCTCCGGTGTCCTGCACGGAGAACGTCACCTCGTTGCGGCCCGCCGAGGAAGCGGTCAGGACCACGGTACCCCGGTCGGTATGGTGAAGGGCATTGGTCAGAAGGTTGAGAAGCACCCGGCTGACGGAGATCGGATGCCCCTTCACGTACTGACCGAAGGAGATCTCCGACTGTAGCTCGATGCCCTTCTCTTCGGCCACCGGTGCAACCGTCTCCATGACCCTTCCGACGACTTCCGGAATCGAGAACGGCTGGGATGTCTCATCCCTCAGCGTCCCCCCTCCCTTGGCCAACTCCATTACGTCGTTGACGACGTTGGCCAGGCCCAGAGCAGCGGAGTAGACGAGGCCCAGTTGCTTGCGCTGGAGGGCCGTCGTTTCCCCGCTCTGGCCCCGGCGCATGGTATCCGCCAGGAACAGAATCGAGGAAAGGGGCGAACGAAGGTCGTGGGCCATCTCGACCACCAACTGGAACCCGTCCGCGCTTTGCAGCAACTCGGCAGCGTGCCTCGTAGCCTCCTCCGCCTGGCTCCGGATCAGGACCTCCAGCGACTCCACCACCGGTTCGACCTCTCCCGGGGAGAACCGCTCTTCCTGGATTTGCTCGAGGAGTTGGGCACGCACGGCAAAAAGAAGGTCATCGTGGAAGCCGTGCGCCCTCGGACGGACCCCGATCCCCACATCCAGGAGGACCCGGCTGAGCCGCTGGAGTTCGGCCGCGACGACCTGTGGCGCCGGGTTGCCCGGGCCTTCCGGCCAGCGTTCGACGACGTCTCGGGCAGCCTGGCGCAATGAAACGGGCAAGACCTCTGCGAGGCCGTCTGCAAGGACATCCATCTTCTCGAGACTTCTCAAGACATCTCCGAAACGTGGACCTTCTTCAGTATTCGGAGTCCAGCCACAGGTAGACGGGTGAGCTTCCGGTACCCCTAGTCCTCCGAGCGGGCCAGCAGGTCCTGCCGGTCCAACCCGTGCTTCTGCATGAGGCGGTAGAGAGTCGTCCTGTCCACGCCTGCGATGCGAGCCGCATCGGACATGTTGCCCTTCGCCCGCCTGACGATTCGGGCAAGATAGCCCCGTTCGAACGCGGCCAACACCCGTTCGCGAGCTTCATGGTAATCGCCGTTAAACGAGAACCCCTCGGGGAAGCCGTCGCCCCCGGACGAGGGGGACGAGGCGTCGTCGATGAAAGGCAGATCGTCGGGCGCGATCTCCGCACCGGGCCTGAGCAGCACCACCGCATGCTCGATGATGTTCCGGAGCTCCCGGACGTTCCCCTGCCACGGGTTGTCCACCAGAGATTCCAGCGCCTCGCGCGTGAACGACGGGCTTGGCTGCTCCCCACGATGCTGCTGCCAGAACGTTCTGAGAAAGTGCTCCGCGAGCACGGGGATGTCTTCAGGCCGCTCCCGGAGAGGCGGGATGTGTATCGGCACCACCCGCAGCCGGTAGAACAGGTCCTTCCGGAGCTTCCCCTGCTCCACGGCCTCCGCGGCGTCCATGTTGGTCGCCGCGATGAAGCGGACGTTGACCACCGAGTCCGTCTTGGTTGAACCGAGTTTCCGCAGCACCCCGTCCTGCAGGACTCGGAGCAACTTGGCCTGGATGCTCATCGGCATCTCGGTCAACTCGTCCAGGAAGAGGGTGCCTCCGTTTGCCACCTCGAGCAGTCCGGTCTTCTCCCGGACGGCCCCGGTGAAAGCGCCTTCGACATGTCCGAACATCTCGGACTCGAGAAGGGTCTCAGGGAGGGCAGCACAGTTCACGGCGACGAGCTCGCGGCTGGCGCGGCGGCTCTCGTGGTGGATCAACTGGGCAATCATCTCCTTCCCCGTACCGCTCTCACCCGTGATGAAGACGGAGGCATCGGTCTTCGAGACCTGGTGGACCAGGGAGATGACGCGGGAGAAAGCCGGTGACACGCCCAACAGCACGCTTTGCCGGGAATGGCTGACGGCCCCGTTGGGAGTCTTCCTTGCCTCCCTCTGGGTCTTCTTGTCGCTCTCACGGCCCACCACTACGGTGTGAGCAGCGCGCCCGATCATGATCTGGAGATGGGTCGCGGAAAAGGGCTTTGGCACGTAGTCCCAAGCTCCGGCACGCAGAGCTTCGACGCTGGACTCCACCGATGGATTCCCCGTCATCATGATGACAATGGCGTCAGGCTTGGCCTCGAGTGCGGCGGCAAGGATGTCCAAACCCGTCGTCCCTGGCATGAAGACATCGGCCAGGATGATGTCGAACGGTCGTCGCCGGAGCATCTCGAGAGCATCCTCGCCCCTCCCGCAGACCTCCACCGAGTATCCGTTCGACGTGAGCAGCGTCGCGCAGCTCTCCCGAAGGGTGTGCTCGTCGTCCACGACCAGGATCTCGATCGACGCCCTTACCTTCGGGTCGAGGGACAGGTTGGACGGAGGGCTTTCAGGCCTTTCCGGTAGGTTCAGTCGCTCGGAGACCGCCATGTCGTCCTCTTCGCTCCGGATTACGCCGGAGCGTAGCCGTGGTGGATGGTGCCAAATCCCTTTGGGGGCCGGCTCTCAGGCCTGGCCGTGGCGGACATGCCACTGTGGCACCCGCGCTACGAATGGGAGTATCGGCACCTTTGCCAAAACATCGACCAGGAGGCGGGCCATCGGCGGTGCGGCCCTGCTGCGGGGGAAGACGGGCCGTTGCTATGCGGGGTGACGGGGCGAGGGCGGACGCGATGGTGACCCCCCACGGACGGGGTATCGAGCCGCGACGCACGACAGGACCCGCCTACGTGGCCTACCTGGATCCGTCCCCTCGTCCCTACCGGCGGCTCACGAACTCCGGAAGAATCAGCTAGTTCCGGAAAGCCTGGATCGACGGGCCACCCTCGCCGGCCTGGGCGCGGCGGAGGGCCAGCGTAGCTCTGGTCAGGATGTCGACGGGCATGACGGTCTCGGCATCCTGTTCGGCGACGGCGTAGTATCCCGCCCGTAGGGCCTGGCCAGCGAAGAGTCGACCCACCGGTTCCGAGGCAGCCAAACGGGAAAGGAGCCGCTGGGCGAAGTCATCGGCGGACTCGGGCGTCGTGCCTGGTGCGATTACGACGAACTCGGTCTCGCCGAGGCGACCCACCGTATCGGAAATCCGTGTGACCGACGCCAGGGCCGTCGCCATTTCGTTTCCGATCCGCTCGGGCTCACTCACCACGCCGGCCTGATCTCCAGCCGTCAAGTCCGGGGCCACCACCAGGCATGCGAGGGACCGACGGTTGCGGGCAGCATCGGCCGTCAGCTCGCTCACACGCTTCATGAGTCCCTGCACGTTGTAGAAGCCCGACCGGTCGTCGACCAGGCTCTCCTCGCGGGCCTCGTCCGCCCTCAGCTTCATCATGACGAAGGCCTGGAGCTTCAGGGTCAACTCCTCCTGATCGAAGGGCGCCCGGACGATCTCCCAGGCCCCGGCCCGAAGGGCCTCGATCCTCTGTTCCCGGTTAAGGGCGTCCATGGTCAGGAGAACCACGGGGGTGGTCTTGAGGGCGGCGGAGCGAGCCCGGATGGATTGGATCAAAGCGGTGCCGGCCATGTCCGGGAGTTCACTATCCACGAGAATCAGATCAGGACTGACTCGCTTGAGGAGCTCCTGGGCCTCTTCCCCATTCCTGGCTTTGACGACGGCGTAACCTGCGGGACTGAGTATGCTCTCGAGGGACCGGACCGTCCACTCCTGGTCGATCGTCACCAGGACCAGAGGCGTCCGAGGGAACTCCGCCTGATCGGGCATAGCGCTCCGGCGCTCGGTGG
>JAHEKK010000406.1 GCA_024638395.1 Gemmatimonadota bacterium
CACGGTCGTGGTGGCGTGGCCTCAGCGAGATGTGGACGGAGCCTGGGAGGTGGTCGTGTCCAGGTCTTCGGACGCCGGCGAGTCGTGGGTGGGCCCAACCCCGTTTCCTTCGAGCGAGGGCGGCGAGGGCTGGATGGTCTCCCTGGCCGAAGGGTTCCGGGGCCGTGTGCACGCGGCCTGGTACGAGACCTCCGACGGCTCTACGTCCCTTCGGTACGCCGCCTCGGACGACCGTGGGGAAAGCTGGGCCGAAGTTCGGGTGAAGCCCGACGTTGCTCCCTCCGGCAGGGCCCGCCTGGGCGACTACCTGGGGCTCACCGCATCCCCGGATGGTGGGGCCTACGTAGCGTGGACCGCTGTCCGCTCCGGGTTCCTACGGGTGTTTGCCTCCTACTCGTCGTGGCTCGAGGTCCCTTGAGCTTTCCGATTGTCGATCAACAAGGATTCGAACGATGACGATTCTTCCCTCTCGGGCAATGCTAGCCTTCGCCGTCCTCACCTCCTTTGCCGGGTGCGGCGGAGAAGACCCCACGGGAGCCGAGCCCCCCGGTTCCGGCGACTGCTCAAACGTCTTCATGCGTGTGACGGCCGGTGATGATCAGCTCGGCCGGCCCGGACAAGCCCTTGGAGCTGAAGTGACCGTTCGCGTCACGGACCAATCTGGATCTCCGCTGGCGCAGGCCGGCGAGTGCATCGAGTGGACCGTGCTGGAGGGCGGGGGGGCCGTGTCCGGGGCCACGGCGACGGACGCGTCCGGAGCCGGACAAGCCGTGTGGACCCTGGGACCGGCCGAGGGCGTGCAGGTGCTCCGGGCAAAGGTGGGCTCGTTGGCGACTCGAGACGTCTACGCCGTGGCTTTCGAGGACACTCGCCCTATCGCGTTCGTCGCCGACCCGCGGGCACGAGATCAGGGCGGGGACGGGGGGCAGCTCTTCCTCATGGAGGAGGACGGGACGGATGCGACTCCACTGACGAGCGGCGTCTATGTCGACGAGGCTCCGTCCTGGTCTCCGGATGGGACCCGGATCGCCTTCCTGCGTCGGTTTGCCGACGTCTGTACTCCGATCCAGGGCGACGTGGTTGTGCTCGACCTGACGAGCTTGACCTCGAGTCGCCTCACGGACGACGGGGACTGCGCTGAGGCCTTCGGTCTGGACTGGTCCCCCGATGGGGAGAGCATTGTGCTCTCGCGCGACGATGATCTCGTGGTGATCTCACTGACCGACGGATCCCGGCGGACCGTTGCAGGGACCCCGGCTCGCGAGATCCGGCCGTCATGGGGGACGGAGGGGATCGCATACTCCAGAGACGAGGGCCCTGACCAGGCCAAGACGGTCCACCTCCTCCCGGGCGGGACGGGTAGCAGCGAGGAGCTCCTGGGGGACGGAGGGAGCGACTACAACGTGAGCGGCTGGTCCACGGACGGGTCGAAGCTGGTCGTAGGCCTCAAGACCCCTGCCGGATCGTTGAACTGGAGCCTCTCGATCTATGACTTCGCGACGGCAGAGCTGACCGGGGTCAGCGGGACGAGAGGAACAAGCGGCGGAGCTTTTTCACCGGATCGGGCTCGCATGATCGCCACCGTCCGAAGCAACCTGGCCGACGGCTCCTGCTCCGGCCCGGGATCCGATCACCTGGTGGAGATCGACCTCGAGACGGGCAACCAGACTCCCATCACGGAGGTGTGCGGTACGCCCAGTCGCGGGGCCGATTGGAGGCCGACCGTGTAGCGAGGACGAGATCGGTAGCGTTCAGATCGGGAAGAAGACGGACCTGGTCGTAGTCGACGAGGACCCGCTGGTGAACCTCAACACGCTCTACGGAACGGGCTGGCTCCGCCTCAACGACGACAGCCGGGAAGTGGAGCGGGTGGGTGGGGGTCCGGTGGACGATCAGGGAGGAGCGGGGGATACCATGCCGGTGGAGACGCGGAGGCCGGTGGGGTAGGGGAAGACCTACGGGGCGTGACGGACGCGGCAGGCTTCAATGCAGCCCTGGATAGCCGCGGGTTTTTCTTTGGCCCTGCTGATGGTCCGCGGGCGGGCGAGAGGGGGGGGTTGTGACGGGGGCGGCGGCTGGATTCAGGCTGCCACCGCGTCCTGGTGTCGTTGGTTGCCAAGGACGTCGCTCATCCCCCTCACGAGCCAGACGGCGATCAAGGCCAACGCCGCGACCCTCAACAGCGTGACGGATCCGGCGGGCAAGCCGACGGCTTCGACGACCGTTGGCGAGACGAACCAGTAGTACGATCCCACCGCGACAGCTGCAACCAAGGTCACCAGTTCCTGGTTCCTGCCTGGCCGAAGGAGGCTCAACGCGGCCACCACGACATAGCTGGAGGCCGCCCAGAGGAAGATGTGGAGATAGACGGCGCCCGCCGTGGAGAGGGGGCCGTCGACCGTGGTGAAGTAGCCGAGCACGAAGCCGGGGAAGCTGGCGGCAAACACACCGAAGGGGGTCAGGAGCCACCTACGGCTCCTTCGCGCCTGGCCGAAGGTCTGGGCGATCGATTTCGTGGGGGAAAGGTCCACACACCCCCGCCCGACGCAGATGCTGCAGGGGTAGCAGCGCGCATTGCTGACGTCTCCAAGGGGGTGCTGACCGTACAGCCGCTCGACGGGTAGCACGGGGCAGATGGCGTTGCAGAACCCGGCCTTGGCCGAGTAGAAGACGCCCCCGACGATGGCGAGCAAGGCGACGGCCACGATCGTGACGGCCAGCACGGTCCCGTCGACGTTGAAGAGGACCCGCCGGGCGGGAACCATGACGTAGAGGAGGAGGATGCCCAGGGCACCGGCCCAGGTGGCGCCTTGAGCCGGAAGCCGCCGGGTTCCGGCCCGGTCCCCGGTGAGCTTGTTCAGGGTCGCCAGGGGGCAGGCGTTTCTCCACAGCAACGGGTTCACGAGGAACACCGCAGGGAGAACCGGCACAACCACGTTCCACAGGACATTCAACGTCGCGTCCGGCTGCGCCATCAGGCCCAGCAGCAACACGACGGTTGCG
Source organism: Gemmatimonadota bacterium (assembly GCA_024638395.1). Lineage (GTDB taxonomy): Bacteria > Gemmatimonadota > Gemmatimonadetes > Longimicrobiales > Gaopeijiaceae > JAHEKK01. The sequence goes on from JAHEKK010000406.1 coordinate 3,004, forward strand.
ATCAGTCCTCCCACCTGTGCGATCCGCCAGAGCGTCTTGCGTGCTCCCGTGGGGTTGTAGACTGCGATGGTCGGTAGGGTCATGGTCATCGGCTCCGGGTGGAGGAGCCATCGACGAAAAGTGCCTTCCGCTTTCTGACGACGGCTGGCCGTCGGTCCTGGTGCGACAGCATACGCGGCCGTCGGCCCCTCGGAAAGGCGGCGTCCTGCGCCGACCAAGGCGGCCCTTCCAGCTTGGCTTCGTTATAGGCGCGGAGAGCGGTTTCGAGGTCGCGATCCATCTCTGACAAAGGCTCGACGTCTTCGGCGAGGTAATCGCGGTCCTCCGTTCTCGTAAGCCATGGACTAGGGTGGATGGCACCTACGTGGCACGAATGCCGGAAAACGGCGCACCGGGACGGAACACCCTTGCTCCCACCACCCGCATGAACACACGTTCTGGAGCCGAGCGGAGAGCAGCGGAAAGCTGCTGCACGTACTCAGAGACTTTCGTGCTGGGAGCCCATTGCCGTCTGCGAACGGCTGCCCAGGTTTCACCTGCTGTTTCTGGATCGGCGTTTCGCGTTGACTCCTGCTCGGCTGGACCAGGCTCGGTTCCGAACGGGCCCGCAGGGAGGGAGTCAAGGTCTCCCACCTAGACCTTGGGAAGGAGGGCTCCAAGGATCGGCCCCGTTGCGATTCCCGCAGGGATGCCGCTCTATCGGGGGTACCAGATGACGGCGTACATGATACCGTCGGCCCCGGTTGACCAACCAACGACTTCCCCTCGATCGTTGATCGCCACAGCGTGACTGATGCGTCCCCCGGGCAACGTACCGAGGTCGGTTGTCTCCCCTTCGTCCCAAAGGAAGGCATTGGAGATCCGATCGTCGGAGGCCAACCTCAGGCCTCCGACCACCTGCTCCTTACTGTTTAGATCCGAGACGTTGAAATCCGACGGTGAGACGCCATCTATGACGACTGGGGTCCACTCCCCCTCCTTCCACAAGAAGTGCTGCCGCTCAGAGAAGCCATTGTTGGCAGTGACGAGCACCTGCCCCAGCTCGTTGATGGCATGCGACGAAGCCTCC
>JAHEKK010000407.1 GCA_024638395.1 Gemmatimonadota bacterium
TGACGGCCACGGCCTCGTCGTAGGTGTTTCCGATGGGGGATTGGCTCTCGTCGCAGGCGCCAAGGAGGGTGATTCCAAGCGCGGTGCCCACTACCAACCTCAGTCGATCGTTCATGGTCTCCGTTCCGAATGTACGGTGGAGCCGCTCGACCCGACGCGGCGGGTGTTCAGATTCTTTACAAGCTAGCAAGTTTCAGACCGGCTCAGGCGCTACGTGGAGCCGTTGTGGCCCCGTGGGAGCTGTACTGATCAGGCAACGGTGATGCGCCTGGGCGACGAGCTTCGGACCCGCCGAAGAGGCCGCCCGCGACGCGGTGACCGCGACGGCCACGAGGGCCAACATACCGAGAAGGACGGCGCTTCCGAGGGCCACACCCCAGAGCCCGTCGGCGCCTAGAAGACTCACGCCTCGAGGAGTCGGTTGGGGCTGCGGGAAACGACGGCGGGGCGAGGAGGGGAGTCCGGCCGGTGTGAGTCCTGACGCTGGCACCGCAGGGGAGCCTGAGGGGGGCGGTCTCGCGGGGGAAACCGTCCAGGGACGGGACTCGTAGTGGCCGTGGGTCCGACGAGGGGTGCGGGCCGTACTCACGGGAGTGGAAATCATGAGAAATCCGGGCACGGCGGCGATCCTGAGCTTCCTGATTCCCGGCGCAGGCCAGCTATACAACGGGAAGATCCTGAGAGGCCTATTCTGGCTGATCGTGACACCCGGGCTTTGGGTCGGAAGCGGCGGCCTCCTGGGCTGGGTCTGCCACATCATCTCGGCCTATACGGCGCACAAGTATGCGGTGAGGAATCCCGCCCGCTGATCCGTGGCGAAGCCACGCTGCGTCCTGTCCGGGGCATTCGAGGGAGGGGCCCGGGGGTGGGGCGTGCCCCAGTCGCAGCGTCCACTTGCGCCTGATGCGGCTGGACTATATTGATTGGTATATACCGATTGATATAGTCATGAGGACGCCGTGCTCAAGTCTCAGTGGTTCCACATCCTGCTCAGCCTGGCGGACCGGGATCTCCACGGACTCGCCATTCGCGACGAGGTTCTCGAGCGGACTCGAGGGCAGATGCACCTTTGGCCCGCGATGCTCTACGGGTCCCTGAAGAAGCTGGGGGACGCGGGATACATCGTGGAAAGCGAAGGCCCTTCCGATCTGGATCCCGGAGGAGGACGCCCCCGGGTCTTCAGGATCACGGAGGCGGGCCGGAGGGTCCTGACCGACGAGGTTCAAGAGCTCGAGCGGTATGTCGGCGTCGCCCAGGCCAAGGGGTCGGGTAGCGCATGAAGCGTCTGCTGGGACTCCTGATCCGCCTTTATCCCCCTGGGTTCAGGCGAAACTATGGCCAGGATATGGCCCGGGGAATCGAAAGCGCCCTGGCCATCGGCGCCCGCGGCCGGCTGGGGCGAATAGGCGCGGGGGGCCTTGCTGCCGCGGACCTGATTCGGGGCGCGGCACAGGCGTGGTGGGATGCCGGAAGATCACGGTTGGGGCGGTCGTCCGAACGGGGAGGGGTGAAGGGGATGGGTACAATGGAGCAAATTCGGTCAGCCGTTGCGTTTGCGTGGCGGCGCATTCGGAAGGCCCCGGGATTCAGCGGAGTCGTCGTACTCATCCTGGCCCTGGGCATCGGAGCCAACGCCGCCGTGTTCAGCCTGGTGGACGGCGTACTTCTCCGCCCACTCCCCTACGACCGGCCCGAGGACCTCGTCTTCATCTGGAGCGACCTCACGTCCGAGGGCGTACCTCGAGCATGGGTCAACGGCAATCACGCTCACGAGTTGGCGGCGGCCGCGACGACCTTCTCCGAGATCGTGCCCTTGGATCTGGGTACCGCCACGCTCTCGCAGGCCGTGGGCGATAGGGCAACCGGCGTCGTATTGGGTTTTGTAGCCCCGAACTTCTTTCCGGCTCTTGGCGTCGCGCCGCGCCTGGGGCGAGGCCTCCTCCCCGAGGAGCAGGGCGCGGGAACGCCCCACGTGGCGGTTCTCACCGACGGTATCTGGCGCACGGCCTTCGGTTCGGATCCGGATGTCGTGGGATCCACCATCCGCCTCGACGAGGAGACCTATGAGGTCGTCGGGGTCATGGGCCCTGCGTTCAGCTTCCGCATCCACCAGAGCCTCGGTGATCCGACGCCACCGGGGGTTTTCGTTCCCATCGATGTCGACATCGCCGACATGGACGTGAATGAATGGGGATTCTCCATGGCGGTGATGGGCCGGATCGCCCCGGGTGTCCCCCACGACCGGGCTCTCGCCGAGTTGGATCAGATCGCGAGTCGCCTCGGCGAACGGGACTGGGGCCAGCCCGCTTTCCGCTTTGCCGTCGGATACCTGGGCGGCGACCTGGTGGCCAAGGCCCGGCCGCTGATCCTCCTTCTCATGGCCGGCGTTGCCGTGGTCCTCGCCATCGTCTGTGCCAACGTCGCCACCGTCTTCCTCGCCCGGGGTGTGGCCCGCCAGCGCGACGCCGCCGTGCAAGTGGCACTGGGAGCGGGTCGAGGCCGGCTGGCCGCGGGAACGGCTGCGGAGACCCTGCTGCTGGCCCTGGCCGGCGCAGCTCTGGGCCTGCCCTTGGCACATTTGTTCGTGAGGGGTCTGGTGGCCGCGGTCCCCTCGGATCTACCCAGAATAGACGAAGTAGCGCTGGACCTGCGAATCGGGCTCATCACACTCGTGGCGGCGACGGCCGTAGGGCTCGTGACCGCGGTCGCCCCCTCGCTCCTCCACCGTGGCGCCACGGCCGATGCCCTCCGGAGCGCCGGATCGAGGACGGGCCGGAGAACCGGTGCGGCACGAGGTCAGAAGGGGCTCGTCGCGGCCCAGGTCGCGCTTTCCACGGCCCTGCTCATATCCGTCGCCCTCATCGGCCGCAGCATGGTTCGGTTGTTGGCCGTGGACGGCGGATTCCGCGCAGGAGAGCAGATCACCTTCACGGTTCAACCCGGAAACGAAGACAGTACGGACGCGGAGATCCTCGGATTCTACGGGGCCCTTACCGAGCGCCTCGAGTCCATTCCCGGTGTGCGCCACGTGGGTCGCGTGACGGGGCTGCCCCTCTCGACCAGGGCCAGTCAGCACCATCTGGACTTCAAAGCCGCCCCCGGCGCCACCGGAGACGAAGACCACGACGAACCCTTGATCGACCGGATGGCCGCCGACGAGGGGTACCTGGAAGCGGCAGGGCTGGACCTCGTGGAAGGACGGTGGTTCCGGGACGAGGACCTCTTGTCGGGCGCCAGGGTCGCGGTGATGGACCAGATCCTGGCTGAGCGTTTCTGGCCCGGAGGTTCGCCTGTGGGGCTCCGGGTCGGCACGCCATTCGACACGGTGGGCTTTCAGGTCGTAGGGGTGGTCAGGCAGCCCAGGCTCTACGATCTGGGGGCCGACGACCGGCCTCAATGGTGGGTCCCCCACTCCTGGGCCACATACCGCCGCATGTCCGTCGTTGTCGATGGAGCCTCGGGGAGTCAGGACCTCGCCGACGAGGTTCAGGCCGCCGTCCGCGCCGTGGACCCCGCCGTCGCCGTCTCCGACCTCGGTACCATGGCAGACCTCGTGGAGAACTCCCTGGCCCGGTGGCGTTTCGCCGTCCAGATCATGGGAGTCTTCGGTGTGGCCGCCCTCCTCCTCGCGGTTCTCGGCGTCTACGGAGTCATCGCCTACACCGTCGAGCGCCGTACAGGAGAACTGGGGATCCGGATGGCTCTCGGCGCCCGTTCCGAGGCCATCCAGCGGATGGTACTCGGGCAGGGTGTCCAGCTGGTGGCGTGGGGCCTCCTCATCGGCACCGTGGGCGGCTGGGCATCCGGACGGCTCCTGGGCTCTCTACTCTACGAGGTCACGCCAAGAGACCCCTTGTCCACCGTGTTGGCCCTCGGCCTGCTTCTCGGGGCGGCAGTGGTCGCCACCGTTCTGCCGGCCCGAAAAGCCTCCCGCATCCCACCGACCGAGGCCTTCCGGGCCGAGTGACCCCCAGGGGGACATGCCCTCAGAAGATCCGGGGAGAGCTCTCGGGGCAGTCCACCAGTGCGTTGAACAGCAGCTTGAACGTGCCGTGGGTCTGAGCCCGGT
>JAHEKK010000408.1 GCA_024638395.1 Gemmatimonadota bacterium
CGGGGATGTTGAAGGGAGCAGACTCGATTCCCGCCGTGCCGGCATCTCCGCGGCTGAACAAGCCGCCCAGAGCCACGAAGAGGATCACCGGCAGCCCAAGAGTCCCGAAAACGCCCATGGGCTCGCGCACGAAGACCTTGGTCTCGACCCACGTCAGCTTCCAGAAGCCCTTGAGCATGGTCAGTCCCGGATCCCGTGGCCGGTGAGTTTCAGGAAGACCTCTTCCAGCGTCGGTGTCTCCGTCCTGAAGTTCCTGACTTCCACGCCCTGGTTGGCGATGGCCTGGATCACGTGGGTCACGAACCGGGGTCCGACGCCGTGGACAGTGTGGGTGGTGCCGACGGCGGACGTGCTCGTCACGTCGTCCAGGCCCTCCAGAGCCCCGTCGATTTCGGCATCGTCGCTCTCGAAGACCACCGCGTGCTCCGGGCAGTGCCTGCCAACGAGCTCGTCGGGGGTGCCCAGCTCGATGAGGCGCCCGTGTTCGATGATGCCGACCCGGTCGCACAGGCGCTCGGCTTCTTCCATCAGATGGGTGGTGAGGAAGACGGTCTTGCCCCGATCCCGGATGGCCGTGACCAGGCCCCAGATCGCTCGACGCGCCTGAGGGTCGAGACCTGTGGTCAGCTCGTCGAGAAAAACCACGTCCGGCTCGTGGATGAGAGCCAGCGCGATGAACAGCCTCTGCTTCTGACCACCCGAAAGCGTCATGAACCAGGCGTCGCGCTTCGACTCCAACCCCAGCCTCGCCATGAGGTCGGCAGGGTCGACGACGCTGGGGTAGAGCGACGCCCACAGGTCCACCGCCTCCCACACCTTGATTCGCTTCTGGAGTTGCGCCTCCTGGTACTGGACACCGATCCGGCGTCTCAACTCCATGGCGTCACTTCTCGGGTCGAGCCCGAGGACCCTCACGGTTCCCCGATCCGCTCGCCGAAGACCCTGCAGGCACTCCAACGTGGTGGTCTTCCCCGCCCCGTTCGGGCCGATGAGTCCGAAGATCTCGCCCTCGTGGACCTCGAAGCTCACGCCGTCCACGGCCACGGTGGATCCGTAGGCCTTGGCGAGGTCACGAACCTCGACGACGACGTTGGGCATCTCGTTGGGGATCCGGTCTGGGGCTGGTTGTTGGCTGCGAAGTGGACAAGTGGGCCGGGGAGGCATCCTGCCGACGGGCGCCTCGTCGGCGAATGCCCGATCCGTCTCAGAACATCGTGTTGTCGTGCTTCGACGTACTGGGCACCCGTTGGAGTACGTCCCAATGCTCCACGATCTTCCCCGCATCGTCGAAGCGGAAGATGTCGATGCCAGCCCAATGATCGTCACCCGGCCAGATCTGGTGGCAGTGGAGCACGACGTAGCCCCCCTCGGCGAGGGCCCGGATGAACTCCACGCGCTTCCCCGGATACTCGGCGGCCATGCGCTGGAAGTAGTCGATGAAGGCCTGCTTCCCGTCGGCCACGTCCGGGTTGTGCTGCCGGTACGAATCGCCGACGTAGCGGTCCACGGCCTCGGCCGGCCGGCATTCGTTGAACATCATGTGGTAGAAGGCCTTGGCGGCTGCCTTGTTCGCTTCGAGTCGATCAGTCACTTCACCACCTCCTGTTGTGCTGGGTTCAGAGTGAGACCCAGATCCCGGCGTTCTCCGTTACCCGAAACGGGTGGCTACGGCATCCAGCCGAGTTGGAGAACCAGGAATACACCCGCATACGAAGTGAGTGAGTTGAGGTTGGCGAACCCCTGGATACCGAGGCCGATGACAGGCGACTGGAACCCGGCCTCCAACGCCAGGGGCACGCCGACGGTCCGGCGGATCTCGCGTGACGCCCCGGGGAACCCTTTGGCACTCACACCCGCCAGCCCCGCACTTGCTGCGACGTACCCGAAGGACCAGGCGCGACGACGACCATAGAGCACACCCACCTCCTCGACGGAGTCATCCGAGCCGTCCGGGAAGCTCCCGATGTCCCCCATGCCAAGAGCCCGGAAGACGACATGGTGCGTCCTCCATTGAGCCGTGGCCTGGAAGCTCACAGTTCCATCGACATCCAACTCCTGGGCGACGCCTCCTCCCAGTCCCAGGCTCAGCCACACGCGGGTGCCAGGCCTCTCGGATTGCGCGTGGACCGCCCCTGCCGCGAGGCCGGTCGAGGCCAGAACGACAACTGCCCATCGACTCATGAGTGCCCCGCTCAATCGTCCACGTGGGGTCACCCTTCTGATGAGGCAGCGAGGGCATCACTCCAGACCACTGCCGGCAACATCGCCGCCACATCGATCAGCCCGACGAGCAATGCAGAGACCCAGAAGCCTCCGTGGTCGGGATCATCCGCCACGACCACGTGGTGCACCACGTGCACGACCTCCGCCGCGAAGCTGGCGCCCACTCCTCCGGCCAGGAGCGCTGCGATCTGGATCCGGATCGGCCGGTCGCGGGCCAGCCAAAGAGCGATCGCCATCCCTCCCACGGAACAGAGCATGACGAGGGACCGGCCCAGGTAGGCGAGCACGGCAAGTACGATGAGGGAGGTGGTTATCAAGGGCCGAGTCTCAACTCTCTCGTCGTGGTCGCCCGACCCGCGTGGTCGGGGGGTGGGGGCAACCTTCTCAGATCCCGATCCGCCGCGCAAATGCGGCTTCTCAACGCGCGAAGTCCCGGCCGTCAGGAAGACCAGTCGCCGCTGGTTCAGCTCATCGATCCCATTGATCCAATCACCTACACGATGAAAGCCCCCGACCGCAGCCGGGGGCTTCCTCGATCCGCACGTCCGGCTTCAGCCGGCTTCAGGAGCACGAACCTGGACGTTGCCGTTGCCCGTGTCGAAGCCGAAGACGTTGTCGAAGTAGAAATCACCCAGGCGCATCACCGACTGCCGCCCGCCGGCTCGTGTCCATGGGGGAGTTCGAGGCGGCGGACCGGGTCATTCGGGATTGTTCTACGGCCGGGATACTTCGGTTGGGGGATGAACGCCAGTGAGCGGATCCACGCAATGATGCGCCTCGGGCCCCTCTACGAGGCCGTAGCAGACACGGCGCGAGCGATCGGCGCGTATCAGCGGATGGCGGACCAGTGGGCCGATGGGGACGAGCGCGGACTCGTGGTCGTCCGCCAGTCTCAGGCGCGGATCGCGGCGCTGGGAGGCTGAGGGGCGAGGGTGGCAAGGCGCATCAACAGGGCCCAGCCCTCCGCGGCCTAGCCAACCCCCTGGATGTACTGGCGTAGCTGGGAGTTCTCGGACTCCGCCGACTCCCGGCACGCGTTGACCAGGTCTCCGATCGACACGATCCCGGCCAGCTCACCTCCCGCCACGATCGGTACGTGCCGGACCCTGTTCTCGGTCATCACATCCATGACAGCAGCCACCGTGTCGTCGGGCGCTGCCGTGATCACATCTCGCGTCATCACCCCACCGATCTGGATCGAAGCCAACTCCCTGGGCTCCCGAGCGGTCAACCGGAGAATGTCCCGTTCGGTGAAGATGCCGACGAGCCGCTGACCGTCCGTGACGACAAGGCTGCCGATGTTCCGCTCAACGAGCACCCTTGCCGCAGCGAGCACCGTCTGCGACTCGGCAATGGTTTCGACCTCGCGACCCTTGGTTCTTAGGATGTCCCCGATCTTCATGGCCACCTCCTGACGCGGAACGAACATCTCGGAAGATCAATCTGGGGGGCGAGCGCCATAGTCGCCATTCCGCGCCGTGGGACCCAGGATGAAGCGCGCCCAGCCAGGAGGCCGGATTATGAGCACGGAACCCTCGGCGAGGGTCGGGGGAGCGACCTGGCAGGTCGTGCAGAAGCGCGGTGGAGGGGGCCTCACCCCGACGAACGCCATCGACATGGCACTCATCCACCAGTCGCTGGGCAAGAGGAGCATCTGGTTGATCACCGGCACTAAGAAGCTCAAGGGACTGATGTGGGCCGGCGCGAGGCTGACCGGCCTGGAAGTCACCGACCACAAGCCAGACGAACGGGCGCTCGCGTTGCTGGCGGAGATGCGGCAGGAGTTCAAGGCGGAAGAGTAGCCCCGACCCCGGCCGGCCATGGCCGTAGGGAAATCGGCCGC
>JAHEKK010000409.1 GCA_024638395.1 Gemmatimonadota bacterium
GGTGCTCAACGAGTCCTACGGGATCGGCACCGTGGATGGGCTTCCTGCGCCCCAGGCGACCTTGATGAGTCTGGTGATCGACGGGGTACTCAATGCGTCACTCCCCTGGGGCTTCGTCATCATCGGTGCCGTCATCGCGGCCGTGGTCGAGTTCGTCTTCAAGCTGCCTTCCCTGGCCTTCGCGGTGGGTGTGTATCTCCCCGTGTCCCTCATGACTCCGATCTTCGTCGGCGGGCTCATGAGGATGGCCCTGACGCGCCGCTACGAGGGTGCCGGCGAGACGGAAGAGGGCGTCAGTGTGCTGGCGGAGCGCAGAGAACAGGGCGTCCTCTACGCGTCCGGTTTGATCGCCGGAGCCGCCTTCGTCGGGGTCCTCATCGGGGGGGCCATCTACACCGTCTCGCAGTTCACGGGAGACCCGAACGCAGCCTCCAGCTGGGTGGTCGGCCACGAGTGGAGCGACGGCCTGTTCCCCTTCTCGTCCTCTCTTCTCGGGACCGCGGCCTTCGTGTTCCTTTGCTGGCTCTTGTGGCGCGCCGCCAACCGGGAAGACCTGGCATGACGACGCCAGGCGGGGGGATTCCCGGTGCCGGGCCGTGGCAGGCCACGACGGTCGGTCTCCTGGGGCACCGGCGTTTCGCGCGGCCCGCAGGGTCGGCCGAGCGGCTCTCCTTCTGGCCCTGCTCCTTCCGTTGGGTTGCGGCGGCGACGGAGCGTCGCCCGACGCTGAGCAGGGCACCATCACGCGGGAAGCCTTCATCGACGCATACATCGCGCTCCGGGTCGTTGGACTCCGTGCACCCCAGCAGCTCATCGCGGAGGAGGACAGGCGGCGCATTCTCTCGGAGCGGGGGGTTACGGAAGAGGACCTCCTCACCTTCGTGGAGGTCCACGGCCGCGACCTGGAGAGCATGCAGGGGATCTGGAACGATGTGGAGGCTCGCCTGGAAGCCCTGCGCACCCAAAGCGACTCGAGCGAGGGGCGATCCTAGCACACGGACGGAGGGCCGACCGAAGGCCTCTCACTCAACTCACCAGCGGCGAGGATGAACCCATGACGGTACGACGAGCCTTCTCCGGCGCTCCCTGGGAGAGCCGAATCGGGTACTGCCGGGCGCTGCGCATCGGCCCACTGGTCTGGGTTACCGGTACGACCTCCGTGACGCCAGAGGGGAACGTCCAGGCGCCCGGGGATCCCTACCTTCAGGCGCTGCGCTGTTTCGAGATCATCGAGGAGGCCCTGAGCAAGGTGGGAGCCCATACCCCCGATGTGGTGCGAACCCGCATGTTCGTCACGGACATTGGCCACTGGCAGGAAGTGGGCCGGGCTCACAAGGAGGTCTTCGGGGCCCACCCGCCGACCACTACCATGGTGGAGGTGTCGGGGCTCATCGACCCGGAGATGCTCGTGGAGATCGAAGCCGACGCCTATGTGGACCCGGCCTGAATCGGGCTCCTCTGCACTCCGTCAGCCCCTGCGGCCGACATCACTCCCACTCGATGGTGGCCGGCGGCTTCGAACTGATGTCGTAGGTGACCCGGTTCACCCCGTTGACCTCGTTGATGATGCGCGTCGACACCCGGCCGAGGAAATCGGACTGGAACGGATACCAATCCGCCGTCATCCCGTCCCGGGAGGTTACGGCCCTCAGGGCCACCACGTTCTCGTAGGTCCGGGCGTCTCCCATGACGCCCACGGCGCTGACCGGGAGCAGGACCGCAAACGCTTGCCAGATCTCGTCGTACAGCCCGGCGGCCTCGATCTCTTCCAGGTAGATCTGGTCAGCCTCCCGCAGTATGGCGAGGCGGTCCTCCGACACGGGGCCCAGAACCCGGATCGCCAAGCCGGGCCCGGGAAAGGGGTGCCGGCGAATGAAGGTGTTCTCCAGGGCGAGGGCCCGCCCCACCTCCCTGACTTCGTCCTTGAACAGCTCCCGTAGCGGCTCGATGAGCTCGAAGGCCATGTCGTCGGGCAGCCCCCCCACATTGTGGTGGGTCTTGATCGTCGCCGAGGGGCCCTGAACCGCGAGGGACTCGATGACGTCGGGATAGAGGGTGCCCTGGACCAGGAACTTCGCGTGGCCACCGATCTCGTCGGCCGTGCGCTCAAACACGCGAATGAAGGTCTCCCCGATGATCTTTCGTTTCCGCTCCGGATCCGTGACGCCCTCGAGAGGACCCAGGAAGTCGCTCCTTGCGTCGACGACGATCAAACGGATGCCCATGTGCTCCCGAAAGGTTCGCTCCACCCCGTCCCGTTCACCGGCCCGGAGAAGCCCCGTGTCGACGAAGATGCAGGTGAGTTGATCCCCGATGGCCCGGTGGACCAGAGCGGCGGCTACGGATGAGTCGACCCCTCCCGACAGGCCGCAAATCACCTGGGCCTCACCAACCCGCTCCCGGACGCTCGCAACGGTCTCGTCGACGAAGGCGCCGGCCGTCCAGGTGGGCTGACAACCGCAGATCGAGAAGAGGAAGTTGTTGATGATCTCGTCCCCCCGAGGCGTATGGGCCACCTCGGGGTGGAACTGGACGCCGTAGAGCGGACGGTCCTCCGAGCGGAAGGCCGCGACGGGCAGGTCCTCGGTCGACGCCACCGTGACGAAGCCGGCAGGCGGTTCGTCCACATGGTCCCCGTGGGAACACCAGACCACCACGTCATGGGAGGTGTCGAAACCCGCGAAGAGACCCCTCGCTTCATGGACGTGGAGCTTCGCCCGCCCATACTCCCGTTTCCCCGGAATCACGGCGCCGCCGGAGGCATGGGCCAGGAGCTGCATCCCGTAGCAGATCCCGAGGATGGGGACGTCCAGCCCCAGGATCCCGGGGTCCAGGGACGGAACGGACTCGTCGTAGACCGACGACGGACCGCCCGAAAGGACGATGCCCTTCGGGTCCCAGTCCCGGATCTCGTCGGCGGAAAGGGTGGCGGGGTGGATCTCACAGTACACGTGGGCTTCTCGGACCCGTCGGGCGATGAGCTGTGTGAACTGCGATCCATAGTCCAGAATGAGGACCTTATCGTGCACCGATGCTCCCCTTGCCGTTGAGGTTTCCCTTACTGCGGCTTCCGGCGAGGGAACCCGGGCCGACAGGTCTCGCCGCCGTCAAAGCTCCATCTCGGCCCGGAAGAGGTCACGCACCGTCTCCCTCCGGCGGATGAGGCGTGCCACTCCGTCTTCGACCATGACCTCGGCCGGGCGAGGCCTGGAGTTGTAGTTGGACGCCATGGTAAAACCGTATGCTCCCGCCGTTCCCACCCACAGGAGATCGCCTTGCTCCATTTCGGGAAGCTCCCGGTCGCGAGCCAGGAAGTCACCAGTCTCGCAAACCGGCCCGACCACGTCCACCATCCGAGGGGGTCGCCCGTGATCGACGACGGGCCGAATGGGGTGGATCCCTCCGTAGTGACTTGGGCGGATCAACTCCGTCATGCCGGCATCGGTAACCACGAACGTTTTGCCGCCGGCCCGTTTCACGTAGAGCACCCGGGCGAGGAGGCACCCGGCGTCGCCCACCAGGTAGCGTCCAGGCTCCAGCACCAGGGCCAGGCTCCGACCTTTCATCGCCTCGCCGACTCGAGTCCCCAGGCGCTCCACGTCCATGTCCGGAGCGACGCCATCGGCCACGCCGTACCCCCCGCCCAGATCCAGATACTCGAGGCGAAGGCCCAGCTCGGACTCCAGGCGGTCCACCAGTTCGAGCGCGCGCTCCAGGGCTTCCAGGAAGGGCCGGTCGTCCCGGATCTGGGACCCGATATGGACATCGAGACCGACCGCACGTATGTGGGGGTGCCCCATGGCGCGTCGGTAGAGGGACACGGCATCCTCGGGCGCGACACCGAACTTGCTGGCTCGATGGCCGGTCTGGGTGTATTCGTGGGTGGGGCTCAGGACATCCAGGTTGACGCGGACGCCGATCGGGGCCTGAACCGCCAGGCGGGCCGCCGTCTCCTCCAGGACGTCCATCTCCTGGACGCTCTCGACGTGGAATGCCCGGATCCCGGCCCGTAGCCCGTGAGCCATTTCGTCTACGGTCTTGCCCACCCCCGCGAAAACGATGCG
>JAHEKK010000410.1 GCA_024638395.1 Gemmatimonadota bacterium
AGGCGGTGGCGGATCGCCGGCAGTCGGAAGCGAGGACGGGAGTGGAGGGGCCGGGGGGCGGCCGGTGGCGGCCCGGTCAGCGGGGAGCCTGGAGTGGCCCATAGACGGCGATCTGATCTATAGCTTCGGGCGACAGCGTCAGCCCAACGGCACGGTGCTCCGGTGGAACGGAATCGGGATCCGGGCGGCAGAAGGGACTCCGGTCCATGCCGTGCTACCCGGATCCGTTTCCCTGGCCGGGCCGTTCGAAGGCTACGGTCCCATGGTCGTCCTCAGCCACGGCGACGGGCTGTACACGCTCTATCTCTATCTCCGGGACATCTTTGTCGTTCAGGGTCGCTACGTGGACGAGGGAGAGGTGCTGGGCACCGTGGGGGGAGGCGATACGCCCGAGGGTGCCCATCTGGAGTTCCAGATGCGAGGGCCGGTGGACGGTTCCGCACCCCAGGCCCTTGACCCCCTGCAATGGCTCCGCCCCAGGGGGCGGCCATGACGGCGGTGCCCTTCGAGGGGCACACGACGCTCCGCGCCGCTCTGATCCGGGCCAGCCTGGCAGACAACCTCCCCGCGACGGTCCTCATCCACGGAGGCCCGGGGTGTGGCAAGCAGGCGATGGCCCTCTGGCTGGCGCAGCTTCGGCTCTGCGAGGCCGCTGATGCAAACGGGCCGTGTGGCTCGTGCAAGAGCTGCCGTTTCGCGATCCGCCTCGAGCACCCGGATATCCACTGGTATTTTCCGCTCCCTCGCCCCAAGGGCGTCAGCGGACCCGAGAAACTGGCCAGGGCCCTGGAGGAAGCACGCCAGGAGCGACTGGCCGAGTACCGCCAAAACCCCCTTCGCCCCACCCCTGGCGCAGAGGTCCGCGGGCTCTACCTGGCCCAGATTCTGGAACTCCGCCGAGCCGCCCAGAAGCGCCCGGCGGTGGGCGATGAGCAGGTGTTCGTCGTGGGTGACGCCGAGCATCTGGTCCCCCAGGAAGCGAGCCCCGAGGCGGCGAACGCCCTGCTGAAGCTCCTGGAAGAGCCTCCCCGGGGATGCCGCTTCATCCTGACCTCCTCCCGGCCGGAGAGCCTCCTGGAGACCATTCGCTCCCGCTCCCTGGAGATCCACCTCCCCCCCCTCCCCACGGAGGAGGTCGCAGCCTTCCTGGTCCGCCACGCGTCCGCCGAGCCGGCCGCGGCCCGGAGCGCCGCCCGGACGGCAGAAGGCTCCATCGGTCTGGCCTTGGGACATCTGGACCCCGAGGGCGAGGTGACCGCCCGCCGTCAGGACGCCTTCGATCTCCTCAAGAGCGCCATGACCGGGCACAGAGCCGAGGTCTACGCCCTTGCGTTGTCCTATGCCCCGTCGGGCGCCCGGGCGTTGGTCGACGTCCTCGCTGACGTCCAGGGATGGATTCGTGATCTCAGCGTTGCTGCCCTGGAAGCCGAGAGCGGCGATCTCAGAAACGACCCGGGAGATGTACGAGCCCTGGGCGAGCTGATGGAAAGGGTACCCCTGGCTCCCCCCCAGGCCGCCGCTGCGGTGGACCGGGTCGAATGGGCCCGCACCCTGGCGGAAGCCAACGTGAATCCGCAGCTCCTCCTGTCGAGTCTGCTGCTCGACCTGCGTGAGACCTTCAAAGGGGGTCGCACAACATGAGTGATGCCCACGGAAGGCCCCCTGCGAGACTCACCCATGTGGGCCCCGACGGGGCCCCCACCATGGTAGACGTCGGAGAAAAGGCCACCACTCGCCGCGAGGCCGTGGCTGTCGGGACGATCCGGTGCTCCAGCGAAGCCTATCGACTTCTCGAGACGGCGGACAACCCGAAGGGCGACGTGTTGCAGGTGGCCCGCCTGGCAGGAATCATGGCGGGTAAGAAAGCGGGTGACCTGATCCCGCTGTGCCATATCCTCCCAGCCGCGACCGTCGAGGTGGACGCCACGGCGGATCCCACCCTTCCAGGCGTCCGGGTGCGGGCCACGGCCCGGGTCGCCTCCCAGACCGGCGTGGAGATGGAGGCCCTGACTGCCGCGAGCGTTTCGCTCCTCACCGTCTACGACATGCTCAAAGCCGTAGACCGGGCCATGGAGATCTCCGGCATCAGGCTGGTCTCGAAGTCCGGCGGGCGGTCCGGCGACTGGACGGCCGATACGCCCTGAGTTCCCCGCCCGGCGTGGCCGAGGGGCTACGTCAACGGACTCCGGGTGGCGGAATCTGAACCCGGTCCCCCGGGCGAATGAGCCCGCGTCCGCTCATCCCGTTGTACCGGAGTAGCACATCCGCCGACGTGCCATGGGCATCTGCAATGTCCCAGATCGTGTCGCCGGTGCGCACGGTGTAGGTGACCGAGCCGGGCTCCTGGACGCGCAACGCGTCCCCAGGATAGATCTGGTCGTCCGCAACCCCGGGATTCCATTCCCGAACCCGGGAAACGGAGACGTCATACCGGCGTGCGATGGTCCACAAGCTCTCGCCCCGGGACACCACATGGATGAGGCCCGGGACCGGGCTGCCCACATCGGACGTGGGTCCCGCGGGCCCCGTCGCCTCCGCGGGCGAAGACTCCTCAGCCGAATCCATCGCCTCCAGGGGCGCACTCCCCCGGCGGGGTATCGTGATACGCGTGCCCACCCTCATTCTCCTGGGCTCGACCGAAGGGTTCGCATCGCGGATCTCCGAGACGGACACGCCGTACATCATCGCTACGTGGGAAAGCGTCTCCCCCGATGTAATCCGGTGTTCGGCAAAAGTGACCCGCCGATCGGCCGGAACCGCCGCCAGTCGGGCGTGAAAGCGCTCCCCGTGCCCCGCAGGCACCCGGACCAGAGTCCGGGTCCCGGTCGGCGTCAGACCCCGGACAAGGTGGGGGTTGAGCTCCTCCATCCGCTCCTCGTCGGCTTCGGCGGCTGCAGCCAGGACGTCGAGGGACACCGCACCCTCCACCTCGAGCTCGTCAAACCGTTGAGGAGGGTCCAACACGACGTCCCCGAATCCGAACGCCTCGGGCTCACTCCCCATCCGCACGGCGGCCAGGAACTTCGGCACGAAATCACGGGTCTCGGCGGGCAGGCGATCGCGCAGTCGCCAGAACAGCTCGTCGTCCCGGGGCGCGTTTCCGCCGTAGTCCCGGATGATCCGCTCGACTCGGCCGGGTCCCGAATTGTACGCCGCAAGGGTCAGGAACCAGGAGCCGAACTGATCGTTCAGGCTGAGGAGGTATTCCAGAGCAACGGGCGTGGCCTTGTAGGGATCCAGGCGCTCGTCCAGGACACTGGTGACCTCCAGGCCGAGCCAGCGGGCCGTCGGGGGCATGAACTGCCACAGGCCGCCGGCTCCCACGGGCGAGAGGGCGGTGGGCCAGAAGCCGGCCTCCACGATCGGAAGGTACCGGAGGGACGGGGGCATCCCCCGCACGGCCAGCTCCTGATCGATGAACTCCGCGTACCTCCCCATGCGGTTGAGGTACCGCGAGAAGCTGGACCGACCCCGCGTCTGCCAGTATTCGTACCACCACCCCACCCGCTCCTCGATTCCGTCATGCTCCACCCATGGAGAGGCCAGGATGGCATCGACGGGACCCGGGGCGTCGGGTCCACCCGCCGACGGCGGGATGTAGACCGTCCGGCTGCCCCGTTCACGCCGGACGGACGGCCGCTCCACCGAACGGTCGGTGGGGGCTGCATCGGGCGAATAGTTGGGCGTCGGCGGGGGGGGTGGCATCCGCTTGCCGCACGCCCCGAGGATCAGGAGCGCGACAGCAGGCAGGGCCGCCCGGCGGATCATGCCCCCGGGGCCCCGAGCAGGGCGTCCACGGCACCGAGCAACGTGTCCACACTGTCGTCCGTTGCGCCCGCCCCCATCAATCCGATTCTCCACAGCTTTCCCTTCCCCGGTCCCAAGCCACCTCCGACCTCGATGCCATGCTCATCCAGGAGCCGCTTCCTCAGGGGCCCTTCCTCGAGCCCGTCGGGCAGGGTGGCCGAAGTCAGTTGCGGTAGTCGTCTGCCTTCTTCCGCGAAGAGCCCGAATCCCCGGGCCGTAAGCTCTGCCTGCAGGCGGTCT
>JAHEKK010000411.1 GCA_024638395.1 Gemmatimonadota bacterium
GATGTCCACGACATCGGGAAGAACATCGTCGGAGTGGTGCTCCAGTGTAACAACTATCAGGTCGTCGACCTGGGCGTGATGGTCCCGGCCGAGAAGATCCTGGACCGCGCCCGAGCCGAGAGCGTCGATATCATCGGGCTTTCCGGCCTCATCACCCCGAGCCTGGATCAGATGGTCCACGTGGCTCAGGAAATGGAGCGGCTGGACTTCCAGGTGCCCCTGCTGATCGGCGGCGCTACCACTTCGCGAGTCCACACCGCGGCACGAATCGAGGAGCACTACTCGGGACCCACGATCCACGTCCTGGACGCGTCCCGGGCGGTAGGCGTCGTCGCCAAGCTGCTGGACGAGCGGGAACGGGGAGGCTTCGTCGCCGGCGTACGGGAGCAGTACGAGGAGATCCGGACCCGCAGGGGCATCGCGAGGGAACGGGCCAGGCGTATCAGCATCGACGCCGCGCGGGAGAATCGGCTCCGCCTCCTGTGGAGCGAGTACAAGGCGACTCGGCCCACCTTCATCGGGACCCGGTCGTATCCAGGACACGGCGTGTCGGTCGCACACGGGCGGCCGGGGCCGGCCTCCCCGGCCTCGGGGAGAGGTTACGATCTGACGGAGCTGATCCGGCGGATCGACTGGACCCCGTTCTTTCAGGCGTGGGAGCTCAAGGGCCGCTACCCGGACATCCTGTCGGACCCGACCGTCGGGCCTCAGGCCCAGGAACTCCACGCAGACGCCAAGACGCTCCTCGACCGCATCGTGAAGGAGCAGCTCCTCGAGGCCCGAGGGGTGATCGGACTCTTCCCGGCGGCATCCCAAAGCGACGAAATCCTGATCTTCGACACCGAGGCGCGGGAATCGCCGATCGCATCCTTCCCCTGCCTCCGCCAGCAGTTCGAGAAGCCCAAGTCACGGCCGAATCTCAGCCTGGCGGACTTCGTTGCGCCCCTGGCCGCCGGCACGCCGGACTACGTAGGCGCATTCGTGGTCACGGCCGGCATCGGCCTCGACGCGCTGTGCCGAACCTTCGAGGATGAGGGGGACGACTACCGGAGCATCATGGCTAAGGCCCTGGCCGACCGAATGGCGGAGGCGTTCGCCGAGCGCATGCACGAGCGCGTGAGGAAAGAGTTCTGGGGCTATGCGCCCCGGGAAGGACTGAGCAACGAGCAGCTCATCTCCGAGGAATACCACGGGATCCGCCCGGCGCCCGGCTATCCGGCTTGTCCGGACCACCGCCAGAAGTCGACCATTTTCGAGCTTCTGGGGGCCCGGGAGACCCTGGGCGTAGATCTGACGGACACCTGGGCGATGACCCCGACGGCGACGGTTGCCGGCCTCTACATCGGCCATCCCGCCAGCTTCTACTTCGGCGTGGGCCGGATCGGAGAAGACCAGCTGGCCGAGTATGCGGCCGCACTGGGGATCACCCCGGCCGAAGCCCGCGTGGGTCTGGGAGGCGCCCTCGGTGCCTGACCTCCGCGAGATGTTGGCCGACGGCCGAGTCCACGTCCTCGACGGCGCCATGGGCACGATGTTGTATGCCCGGGGCGTCTTCGTGAACGTCTGTTACGACGAGCTCAATCTCAGCCACCCCAGGCTCGTCGCCGACGTCCACGAGCAGTACATCCGGGCGGGAGCCGAGCTCATCGGCACCAACACCTTCGGCGCCAATCCCGTGAAGCTGGCCTCCTACGGGCTGGAGGGACGGGCGGCGGAAATCAACGAGCGTGCCGCCACCCTGGCGAGGAGCACGGCGGCAAAGCGGGCCGTCGTTCTGGGGGCCATGGGGCCCCTGGGCGTACGTGTGGAGCCTCTGGGTCCGACGAGCCTCGACGAGGCGAGGGCCCTCTTCCGGGTCCAGGTGGAAGGCCTGGTTGCCGGCGGCGTCGAAGGGTTCGCACTGGAGACTTTCTCCGACCTCTCGGAGATGGAGCAGGCTTTTCGTGCCATCCGCGAGGTCTCGGATCTGCCGGTTCTGGCGCAGGTAACCGTCGGGGATGACGGACTTACCTCCTATGGCACGTCGGCGGATCAGGCCGGAGCCCTGGCCCAGGCCTGGGGCGTGGACGCCGTAGGCCTCAACTGTTCGGTCGGTCCTGCGGTCATCCTCGATGGCCTGGAGCGGATGGTCGAAGGCACCACCCTACCCCTGGTGGCGCAACCCAATGCGGGCCTGCCCCGAGCCGTCGGCGACAGGAAGATGTACCTGGCGGGGCCCGAATACATGGCGCAATACGCCCGCCGCCTCATCCGGGCGGGAGCCCGCTTCGTGGGAGGCTGCTGCGGAACCACGCCCGAGCACGTCCGACAGATCCGGGAGAGCGTCATCGCACTCCAGCCGCGCACCCCAGCGGTCAGGGTGACACGCCCTGTAGCATCGCCTGCGGCGGGCACGGCCCCGACCCCCCTTGAAAACCGGTCCAGGCTCGGGAGGAAGCTCACCACCGCCGATTGGATCACTTCGGTTCAAATCCGGCCACCCCGTGGTTGGGAGGCGTCGAGCCTGGTCGAGGATTGCCGGCGCCTCGCCCATGCGGGCGTCGATGCCGTGAGTCTGTACGAGGACCGCGGCGCCTCGCGACTGGGCGTGATGGCCGCCGCTCGACTCGTGCTGCAACGGTGCGCCATCGAGCCCATCGTCCACTACACCTGCCAAAGCCGGACATTGCTGGACATGATCAGCGACCTGTTGGGGGCCGCTTCCGGTGACGTCCGGAACCTCCTCGTCCTCAGCGGCGACCCGCCCCCCGGGGGTCCCTACCGGGAATACGCATCGGTCATCGACGTCGATTCCATCGGACTCATCAACGTGATCTCGGGACTCAACGCCGGCATCGACCCCAGCGGGAACGACATCGGGACCCCCACCGAGTTCGTGGTCGGCGTTGCCCTCAATCAGGGCGCCCGCGACACGGCGCGCGAAGCGGGAAGGCTCTTCTGGAAGGCCGATGCGGGAGCGCATTACGCCGTGACCCAGCCGGTCTTCGACGCGGAACAGCTCTTCGCCTTCCTGGACGGGGTCGAGGGCGTCGACCTCCCCATCCTGGCCGGCATCTGGCCTCTCACATCGGCCCGCCAGGCGGAATACCTGCAGAACGAAGTCCCCGGCGTCTACGTTCCCGCCTCGGTGACCGACCGGATGCGCGAAGCGGAGGCACTGGGCCCGGAGGCGGCCCTCGAGGAAGGGTTGGCACTGGCCCGGGAAGTGGTCTCGGCGGTGTCGGGCCGGGTCAGGGGCCTCCATGTGGTGGCCCCGGGGGGTCGGTTGGAGCCGGCCCTCAGCCTCCTGCATTCGGCGCGGCCCGGCTGAACCGGTTCGTCTAGGGGGGCTCACCGCCCAGACGCAGGACCTCGTCCTCGATAGCGGCGAGTCGACGGGACACGTCTCTGGGACTCAAGTTGCTCACGTAGATCTTCTTGACGCCCGCCGAGCGGAGGGCGTGGACGGACCGGGCGCAGATCCGATCAGCCGAGTCTCCCGCCGCGAATTCCATGGCCAGGGCTTCGGCAGGCACCGGGAAGAAGGCGCCGAGCCGCTCCAGGGTCCGGGGGTTCCCGCTCCGGTAGTAGAAGACCCCGAAGACCATCGGGATCGTCAGGCCGGCCCGCTGCACGCGGTCGATGAACGGGACCACACGATCGAGTGAATGGTGGGACACGACCTGAGTCAGGACGAAGTCCGCCGCGAAGCCGGGATCGGAAAGCCAGGCAACCTGTTCAGCGGCGTCGCGATGGGGATTGGTCCAGCCACCCAACAGCAGCTCCGGGACCTCTTCCCGAAGGATCCGCCTGAGGTCGCTCCCGTGGGGCACGCATCGCGGCGGACCTACCGAATCGTCGCCTCCAACGACGGCCAACCCGCCTACCCCCAGCCCCGCGGCCCTTCGCGCGAACATCCGGCAATAGTCGAGGGTGTGCTTGCAGGTGAGGAAGGGCACGACGGTGTCCAGCCCGGGGCCGCCGCCCAGATTCCCGCTCAGATGGGCCAGACTCTCCTCCTCGGAAGAGCCTACCGCATCGTCGGTGAGGAAGACGG
>JAHEKK010000412.1 GCA_024638395.1 Gemmatimonadota bacterium
GACGGCGAGAGTCACGTCATGGCTCGTGACCAGCTCGCCGTTGACGGCCAGCCATCCCGTAGCCCGAAGTTGTTCCACTCGCCACTTCAGCTCCGCAGCAACGTACTCGGGGCTCGTCTGCCCCTGAGCTTGCGGCGCTGTCGCGAGGCAGGCCCAGACGACCGCCCAAACCGGCGTGGTCATAACCCTGCCCTTCATTCCGCGTACCTCCAGTCCTCGACTGCGTGGCCCGGGCCTTTTCGAGAAGCGCACCGTAGTGGGATTGCCCTCTTGCTCCGGGAGGCTCTCCTCCCTCGACCGGCACCCGGTTCCCCACGTGCATCCCACCCTCCCCGTCCGATGCGACGCCGACGTCGACCTGGCCGAGGGGGTCCTGGGAACATCGAGCCGTCCCGGCGTCAGTGGAGTCGGGCGGCCCGCCTGCGATCTGTCAGGGGATTCCCTACGCGGACTAGTACCGGGGCGCCAACAACGTCGGCCTGCTGGGCGACAGAACCTCGACGAACCAGCTCGCGCCGATGCGTGTGCTCCAGGATCCGGGCCGGCTGGAGATCGTTACTGATCGGTCGCCGCGGGCCCCAATCCTCTTGACGCGCGTCGGCTCCGCTACCGGTTCAGGCCGTCGAGCACCTCGTCCCTGAGGGCCGTCAGTTCCACCAGCGCCGAGGGTGCCAGCCGTTCCCTCGCCAGGTCCAGCGCGGCCCGCACGACGCTGCGGGCTTCGGCGACGTCCTCAAGTGGCAAGGACTCTCCCGCCTCCAACCGCTCTCCCAGATGGCGGAAGGCAAACCCCAGCGAAGCAGCGGTCCAGGCCGCCGGAGCATACCTCCCGACGGTGCGTGCGTCGTGGTAAGCCAGGAGGTCGCCGGGCTGCCGGGACACCAGCGTCCGGAGGGTGGTGAACACCGCGTGCCGCGGATACCCCGTGCGTACGAGCCCCCGCGCCAGGTACGGGCTGGGCTCCCGACCGGGGTCGAAGATCCAGCCCAGATACATCCAACGGAGCCAGTTCTCCATTGCATTGTCGACGGCGGTCCCGGCTCCCCGGGCCGAATCGGCTGCGTTCATGACCCGCCTGGACACCTGTCCCACCTCCCACCACGGCTCGGTCATCCAGCGGGGCAGGTCCGATTCCGCTCCTTGACCGGCACGTCCCCGTCGAAGCATCTCCTGGGCCGTCAAAGTCGCCGTCCACCGTCGCACGTCGAAGCAAACGTCGTACCGGGGAGCCTCCACCTTCGAGCATGGCGCGCCCGTCACATAGCGGTCGGCTACGCGGATTGCCGCCACGGCCTCGCGCAGACTCTCTTCCGAACCCCGTCGGTGATAGTCCTCCAGGTGCCGGCGGGCACGACCGTCATTGGCGTCCAGCACCGCATCGGGGACCTCCGCGTCGGGCATCCAGTCGAGGTTGCTGTTCTCGTCGGACCAGAGGGGAAGCGGGAGGGCAATGGGCA
This sequence comes from Gemmatimonadota bacterium, assembly GCA_024638395.1. Lineage (GTDB taxonomy): Bacteria > Gemmatimonadota > Gemmatimonadetes > Longimicrobiales > Gaopeijiaceae > JAHEKK01. The sequence goes on from JAHEKK010000412.1 coordinate 1,458, forward strand.
CGTCCCGGGGGTCGAGTGCGCGAAGCCCGTCCGTGGACCAGCCCTCGGGCCAGGCGTCCTCGCCGAAGAGCTCGAGTCCGAAGGCCAGGTCGTCGGCCAGCACCCTCCCCCCGGGCTGGAAGAGCCGGGTGACCGGTGTCAGCGCAGCGTGTCCGGCAGGCGCCGGCGGCACCTCGAGACCTCGGAGGTGAGCGAGGATATCCCGGGCCGAAGTGGAGTCGACGTGGCCCAGGGCCCGGCGCATCACGGTGGCGTCCCCGTACGCGAAGGTCGCCAGGTCCAGGCCGTCTCTCGAGGTGTGGCATCCTGCGCAGGAAGAGCGGAAAACCAACGCGCCCAACTGGGGATTTCCCTGGGGTTCGGGGGCCGTTTCCGGCTCTGCCTCCGGGACCGGGGCGTCTGGAGGCGCCACGGGGTCTCCCCCGGTACAGCCCATCAAGGCAACCAGCCAACACCCCCATCCCAACGACGCACGTGCCCTCTGGTCCATCGGTCCTTCCCTACCCTACTGGCCAAGCTCGACCCGTCCGGATCCACAGGTCGCGGAATGCATTCTTGGCCCTGAACCTGGAGACCGCAAGCGCAGTCCGGGACCGGCCCCTGCCCAGGAGGCTCGTCTCTGCCTCCAACGGCTACGGAGCGGGCATCAACACCGCGTCCAGGTGCGCCAGGCGGCTGCTGACCCAGCTCTTGAGGGATGCGATCTCTCCGGCCAGGTCGCCGAACCGAGATCCGTACCCGGCTTCCGAACCCCAACGAGCCGCCTCCCGAGGGTATGCGTTCTCGATCTCGGCGGCCAAAGCATCGATGTCGCTGAACAGAGATACCTCCGACAGAACCCCGCTGCGTAGCTCGGCCCAGCGGGCTTCATACTCGCTCGCGAAGGCAGGATCGTCGTAGAGAGCACCCCACCACTCCCAGCCATAGGGGTCCACCATGTCCGGCGTGAACGTCACTGCCGGATCAGTGTTGCGGCTGTCTGGTGAGTCCCAGGCCCGGTCGAAGTCCCATTGGGGGTCGGCCACGAGCTTCCCTTCCCGGTCCTTGGTCATGAACTGGCTGAACCGGAGCATGTCTGGCTCCTTGGCGAGCACCTGGAGGATGTGGCTGTTTATCCAGGACGGGACATCGATGTAGGCGGCGTAGCCCAGGGTCGGGTCTGCCGAGTTTGGTCCGAGGAGCGCCGCTTCGAAGTCGTTGAAGTATCCTTGGACCCAGCTCTGCTGCTCCACCGTCAGGTCGTCGAGCTTCGGGCGGGCCACCACGATGTCGCTCTCGAAATCGGGGAAGCCCGAGGTGGTTGTGAACGAGAACTCATCCGGGTCGGGACGGTCGATCTTGAAGATGTAGCCCCCCGTGATTTCCGGCTCCGCATTGTCGCCGGGTTCGAGCTCTTCGATGTCCACCCTCGTCTCGTCGATCTTGATGTTCTCGCCGAGAACGAAGATCCCCGCATAGTGGGCTTCGGTCACGGGACCAGTGTCCTCCTGGTTGAGGAAGACTTCGACGAAGCGATGGTCCAACTCGGTCAGCCCCATCTTCCCGGCCACGCGTTGCGTAAGGGGGTTGGCGATCATGTTTCGGTCCCACCTGCCGGGTGCGTAGAGAACCCAATCCTCCTCCGATCCCATGCCGAGGAGGTCGGCATCAATGTCGTTCCCGGTCGCATCGTGGAGTTCCAGCTTGTACTGCTTTTTCGGAAAGAGGGCCGAGGTGCTTCCGCGAATGTCGACTGACGTGCCGCCGCTGTAATCGGGCGTGTCGACTGTGGCGGCGGTACCACTCGTGAGCCCCACGATCGTCATGAGGGACTCGACGCCTTCGTCGTCGTCCGGGATGGTCGCCCCAACCGTATGGACCACGACGAGTGGGAGGTCCGACTGAAACGCCGCCACAGAATCCGAGATCTGGGTGTAGAAAGCCTGGATCTCCGGCCCGCCGTCGGGTCCGTCGAAGCCCCGGGCGCGTACCCGGGCCGTGGACGCGACGGCGAAGGGTGAGGAATAGGTAGGCGACGACGCCGTGGGCTCCGTTCCATCGGTGGTGTAGTGGATCGCCATCCCGGCGGCGCCGCCAAAGGCCAACGTCACGACGGCCGAGTCCGTGAACACCCCCGAGGGAGGCGAAAGTGTCAACTCTCCGATCGCCTCGTCCGAGTTGGTCGCTCCCGGCGTGGGTGAGCGAAGGAAGCCCCGGCTGCCGTCGGGCAGGTATCCGTACGCTTGATTGGTGGTCTGCCGGGGGTATTCGGGCGCGTATTCGTCGGCCACCGTGGCGCCATCGGGTTCGATCAGGCCGAAATACTCACCACCCGCCGATAGCCCGAAGTTCGTGTGCAGCTCGCCCGCCGGGTCGGTTCGGTCCTTTCCCGAGGCGAAGATGACCAGGTGCCCTCCGGGTGGCAGAGAAACTGCCGGCAGCGTCCACTGGTTCAGCTCCGCGGCATCGTCCGTGAGGTGCCACCCCGTAAGATCCACCGCGGCGGATCCGGCGTTGTAGAGCTCGAACCAGTCCTCGTCTTCCCCGTCCTCATCCAGGAGCCCTTCGTCGTTGGAGGCGATGAACTCGTTG
>JAHEKK010000413.1 GCA_024638395.1 Gemmatimonadota bacterium
CACCTCGGCCCATCTGGGAATCGCGATCCGACAGGAACAGGGCGTGGCCTCCGAGCTGGGTCATTCCGGCTTCGAAGCTGACCCGTGTCCGCGTGGACGACTTGCGGAAGATCATGGCGAGGGTCTTCGCTTCCAGGGGCCGCCCGCCCCGGGTGCCGTCCTTGAGCTCCCGCGCCACGTCGAAGAGGTGCCGGAGATGGTCGCCGGAATGATCCGAGATGTCGAGGAAGTCCTTGTCCCTTGGTGCCATGGCGGGTCTCGGTGAAGTGGATTCTTGATATCCGGAGGACCGGTCGGGGTCGGTCTACAAGATGTACCGACTGAGGTCCTCATCCTGGCTGATGGCCGACAGGCGCTCGATCACGAAGTCGGCGGTGATGGCTACGGTCTCGGTGCGACCCGGGTCCGGCAGCTCGTAGAGGAGATCTTCCAGCAGCGTTGTGAGAACGGTTTGCAGCCGACGAGCCCCGATATTCTCCATGCGGTCGTTCAATTCGGCGGCGATGCGCGCGATCTCCCGGATTCCGCCCTCGCTGAACTCCACCTTCGCTCCCTCCGTCGCCACGAGCGCTTGGTACTGACGCACGAGGGCGTTCCGGGGTTCTTGGAGAATGCGGACGAATTCCTCGGCCCCCAGGCTCTCCAGCTCGACCCGAATCGGGAACCGACCCTGGAGCTCGGGAATGAGATCGGACGGCTTGGCCACGTGGAAGGCCCCCGCCGCGATGAACAGCATGTGGTCCGTCCGGACAAAGCCGTACTTCGTCTGGACGTTGGAGCCCTCAACGATGGGCAGTAGATCGCGTTGGACTCCCTCACGGCTTACGTCGGGGCCGGTCTGGGACCTCTCTCCCGCCACTTTGTCGATCTCGTCCAGGAAGATGATGCCCATCTCCTCGGCGCGATCGAGAGCGTCGTTCACGACCTCGTCCATGTCCACGAGCCGGTCCAGCTCCTCCTGGAGGAGAATCCGTCTCGCTTCGGCAATGGAGACGCTCCTGCGCTTCGTCCGCTTCGGGAGTATGTCCTGAAGCATCTCGGTGAAGTTGAAATCCATCCCCTCCATTCCCCCGACGGGTACCATCATGCCATCGATGGTAGGAGTTTGTTGGATTTCGATTTCCACCGTCCGCTCTTCGAGGTGACCGTCCAACAGGAGCTTCCGGAGCTTCTCTCGGGTCCTGGCCCTGCGCTCGGGGATGGAGACGACTCCGCCTTCCTCCGGACCGCCGCGGGGCTGCACACCGGAGGGGCCGGCAACGAATACCCCGGGGGTCGCGGCCGGACGCTCCTGGGAGCCGTCGCCGGGCTCGGCGGAATCCGGCAGGAGTAGATCGAGGAGGCGCTCCTCTACCCGAGAGTGAGCCTCGTCCTGGACCTCATCCTCCCGCTCCGCCCGAACCATGGAGACCGCCGTCTCCACCAGATCCCGGACCATGGACTCGACATCCCGTCCCACGTATCCCACCTCCGTGAACTTGGAGGCTTCGACCTTGATGAAGGGGGCCCCCGCCAGCCGGGCCAGTCGGCGGGCGATTTCGGTCTTCCCGACCCCCGTGGGGCCGATGAGGATGAGGTTGTTCGGGAGGATCTCGTCCCTCAATTCATCCTCGACCTGTTGTCTCCGCCAACGGTTTCTCAGCGAGATGGCGACGGCCTTCTTCGCGTTGGCCTGGCCGACGATGTACTTGTCGAGCTCGGCCACGATCTGCTTGGGTGTCAGCCGATCGAGCCACAGGTCCTCCTCGGCTCCTTCGGCGGGTACTTTGGCGTCTCCTTGCTCCTTGCGGACCACGTCACTCACGTAGTTTCGATCTCCAGCACAGTGATCTCCCGATTGGTGTAGACGCAGATGTCCCCGGCGATTTCCAGGGCATTCGTCACGATCTCCTTCGCCCCCAGAGTGCTGTGCTCGTACAGGGCACGGGCCGCCGCGAGGGCATACGCGCCCCCAGAGCCAATGGCCAGCACGGGGTCGTCGGGCTCGATGACGTTGCCGTCCCCGCCGACCAGGAAGAGATGGGCGCCGTCGGCGACAATCAGGAGGGCTTCCAGGCGACGGAGATACCGGTCCGTCCGCCATTCCTTGGCCAACTCGACACAGGCCCGGGGGAGGTTGGAGGGCCACCGCTCGAGCTTGCCCTCCAGCTTCTCGAAGAGCGCGAAGGCATCCGCCACCGCGCCTGCAAACCCGGCGAGAACCTGGCCATCCTTGAGGAGCCGAACCTTCTTGGCCGCCCCCTTCACCACAATGTCTCCCATGGTCACCTGCCCGTCACCGCCCATGGCCACGGTTCCCTCCCGGCGCACCGCAACGACGGTGGTGGCCCGGACCGGAGCCATTGGAGAGAGCGGCGGGACAGTCGTCATCGGGTGGGACACCTTGGGTGGGGACGCGGGTCGAGGCACCAAAGGTAGAGGCGCCTGCCCGGAGGGGGTAGTGTGATCCCGCCAAAACGGCAGAATTCTCCACCACCGGTGGAGCGCCGATGGCCCCCAGGTCGATTCAAGCCCGGGGATGGGCCTGTTCGTAGACCCGTCGTACCCGCTCTCGGGAGGTGTGGGCATAGATGCGGGTCGTCGACAGGGAGACGTGACCGAGCAGTTCCTTTACCGCCATGAGGTCGGCGCCCCCATCCAGAAGGTGGGTGGCGAAAGAGTGACGCAGGGAGTGGGTCGAGAGCCCCTGCGCCTCCGCGAACCGGTCCAGCACCTCCCGCACGATGCGTTGGATATAGCGCCGCGAGAGCCGCCGGCCATGGCGCCCGATGAACACGGCGTCGTTCCCGGACGCCACGTACTCGAGGCGGAAAGCCAGGTAGCGCCGCACCGCTTCCACGGCCGGGCGGGTGAGCGGAACCAGCCGCTCCTTCCTGCCCTTCCCCAACACCCGGACCTGCCCCGAACGCAGGTCCATGCCCTCCAGGTCGAGTCCCTGGACCTCCGCCAATCGGAGACCGCTCCCGTATAGGAGCTCCAGGATGGCCAGGGTGCGAGCTTCCGAGAACCCGTTGCCCGCCTGTGACTGGGCCCATTCGAACATGGCCCCCAGCTCCGGCAACCGGAGATGGCCGGGAAGGGTCCGGTCCACCTTTGGCCCGCGCATCCCCCGGGCGGGATCGGCCTCCACCTCTCCGGTGCGGTGAAGGAACCGGAAGAAGGCCCGGGCGGCAGAGAGCTTTCGGGCCACGGTCCTGGCGGCGTATCCTCTGCGCCCTGCTTCGCCGAGGAAGGCCCGGAGGGCTCGTCGGTCGACGTCGGGCCACGCCCAGCCCACCTCGCCGAGATGGGATCCGAGGAAGGCTTCCAGATCACGAAGGTCCCTCCGGTACGCGACAATCGTATGCTCCGACAGGTTCCGGTTGGTCCGCAGGTGCTGGAGGAACCGGTCGATGGCGCCGGTCACTGAACGACTCCGGCCGCCTCGGCGCTTTCCAACTCCGAAAACCAGGCCTCGAAGTCTCGTTGGGCCCGGTCTGCCAGGGCCGCTCGCCGCTCGCTCTTCTTCCGGGGGGCGTCCTCGAGAGGCGCCACCAGACCCCAGTTCGAGTTCATGGGCTGGAAGTTCTTGGGGGTGGCCTCACCCAGGTAGCGGTACAGGGCCCCGCACATGGTGGTGGGAGGAGGAAGGGCGCATCCGAGGCCCCTGAGGACGCGGTCCAGGTTGATGGCGGCCAGGATCCCCGATGCCGCGGACTCGGTATAGCCCTCCACCCCCGTGAGCTGACCGGCGAAGAACAGATCCTTCCTGCCGGGAGGGGAGCCGTAGGGAGCGAGGCATGCCGGGAAATTCAGATAGGTGTTTCGGTGGATGGAGCCCCAGCGGAGGAACTCGGCGTCCGCCAGGCCGGGGATCATGCGGAAGACCCGCGACTGCTCTCCCAGCCGCAGGCGGGTCTGGAACCCGACGAGATTCCACATCTGTCCGGCCCGGTCCTCCCGGCGGAGCTGCACGACGGCGTGGGCCCACCGGCCCGTTCGCGGATCCGTGAGACCGATGGGCTTCATGGGCCCGAA
>JAHEKK010000414.1 GCA_024638395.1 Gemmatimonadota bacterium
TCTCTTTGATCTCCTACGCCGATTGGGAATTGCCGGAAACCTGACCACCGACGCTCACCTCGCGGCCCTCACCATCGAGCATCAGGCGGAGCTGCACTCCACCGATGCCGACTTCACCCGCTTCTCCGGGCTCCGCTGGAGGAATCCGTTGGTTTCGTGAGCACGGGGATGCGACCCCACATCAGGCTCGGCGGCCTTCCCCGGCCCGTCCGGGCGGCCTCCTCCTTGAGCCGTTTCATGACGGCGTCGTCGATGTTCAGGGTCGTCTTCATATGGATTACCATATGGCCATATGGTAATAGGGCAGCGGGTGCTGAGCCGGATCAATGTCACCCGGGGACCCTGACCCCACCTACATCGACAACCAGTAGTTCACCTTCACGATGAACACGTTCTCGGACGGGGCGCCCAAGAGCGCATCCACGTCTCGAGACAGGTCGAAGTCTCCCAGCCCCACCCGGTCCCTCTGCCGCCGCTGCCACACCAGAAACAGCGTGGAGCCCGGCCGGTATTCCCAGCGCACCACGGCGTTTCCGACCAGGGAGCGGACGTTGAAGTTCTGGTCGCCGAAGGAATCGTCGGCCAGCCCGTCTCCGTCGAAGTCCACGTACCTGGTGTCGTCCGGCCCTACGCACGTGCGTCCGCTGAGGCACATGGCGCCGGCGGGGTCCGCCGCAAAGGTCCCTTCGCTGAACCGGTCGAACATGAAGGAGCTTGGTGCCGCGAGCTGCATGTAGGTGAGGTAGTCGCCGCTCGAAAGCAGCGGCTGGGCGAAGAGCTGGAAGCTGAGGGTCGGGCTGACGATCACGTTGAGGCGCGTCTCCACCGCCAGCTCCTTCCGGTCCAAATCAGCGAACAGGTACCTGGAGCCGAACGTGGCGGGAAACGGATCCGTGGTACTCGTGGTCACGTACTGCGCCGCGTTCCTGGCACTGGTCCACTCCGGTTCGACCTCGATCTCCACCCTGGACGAGACGCGATAAGTCATCTCGGCACTGATCCCGAACTCGGTCGATCCGTCCAATTCCGACCAGTCCCACGACAGACCCGGATTGAAGTGGAAGGCGCGCCTGCGGTCGGTTTCGAGAGACAGCGTCGTGCTGTAGGAGCGAGGGTCCAGCATCAGGGGCCCGCCGCGGGTGGCACTGCGGTCGAGCTTTTCGGGGCGGAAGCTGAAGCCGCCCTCCACACCCCAGTAGTTCAGGAACTCAACCTCGCCTCTGAGGTTGAACGAACCGTTGACGTGGGCGTCGCCCCAGGAGCTGAGGGAGAACACGTCGTCCAGGGCCTCATGGCTCCAGTTGTGGAAGGTGGAGAAGGACGCGTCGTAGCTGCGGAACAGATCGCCGGGCTCGATCTCCTGGTAGGACATGCGGAATCCGCCGTCCAGCACCTCTTGCCGGCTGCTGAACCCCAGGTCGTTGACCTCGAACCCCTTCGTGACCTGGGCGGCCCACACGGAGCCGGTCCAGTGCTCTCCCCGGCGCTTCTCCAGGGTCATGCGCCAGTCGATTCCTGACATGGAGGTGGCGGTGCTGTCGACGCCGAGCCGCGTGGCATCGGGACGCTGGAACCGGTGATTGCTGCTCCGTTGGATCCTCAGGAGGGCTTCTTCGCTGCCACTCACGTGGCTGCCGGCAAGATATCCGAACCATGCCCAGGTTCGTTCGCTCCACTGATGCTCCCAGTCGATTCCCCCGTTGAACGCATGGTTGGGCAAGAAGTCGAAGGCGCCGTCGCCCGGAAGGTTGCGGGTGAGGGCCGTCGCGATGGCTCCGATGGTGCTGGCGCCCTCATTGAAGTCCTGCTGGAGCCGCACCACCCCGAAATGAGTCCGCGGCTCGACGGTGAACTGCTGGGTCTGCCCGGTTCCTTCGAAGAACGCTGAACCCCGTTCCTCCTGCGTGGTCGCCGCCAGGACCCCCACGGACAGCCCGTTCGACGTGCGCCCTGTGAGCTTCGCCGCACCGAGGATGGTGGCTTGCGTCGGACTGTCGGTGAATGTGGCGCCGCCAGGGTTGCCTCGGTGTGGGTCGCGGCCCACCCGGCGGCTGTAGTAGAGGCGGTTCGGGCCGCCGGAAAGAGAAAAATCGAAAACGCTGGCGTTCTCCACGAAGAAGGGCCGGCGTTCCTGGAAGAACGTCTCGAAGTCGGTGAGGTTGATCACCGCGGGGTCGGCCTCGACCTGTCCGAAGTCCGGGTTCACGGTGGCGTTCAACGTGAACTGGGATCCCAGGCCCAGGCTCAGATCGATACCGGTCTGAGCGGAGTACTCGGTGCCGTTTCGGAATGGGTTCCCGGGGTCGGGAAGCTCGTCCGCCGCCCGGGACAGGACATAAGGCCTCAGCTCGACGCGTCGTCCACTTCCTTCGGTCTCCATGCCTTCCAGAAGAGCGAACCGGCTGACGATGCCGGATTGGAGCCGGGAGATCAGCGCGTATTGACTGGTCTCGTTGGACCGGAGCCGGCTCCGGTTGAAGTTCACGCCCCAGGGGCGCCCGTCTGCGCTGGCCTCATAGCGCATCTGCGACAGGGGGATCCGGATCTCGGCGGTCCACCCCAGCGAGTCGATCTGAACGGCGCTTTGCCAGACGGCGTCCCACGCCTCGTCCTGATCGTCGTCCTCGAACAGATACTCGTCCCGCTGGACGCCGGCCGCGCTGACGCGGAAGAGGTATCCGGTGCGGCGGTCCAGGTTCGGGTCGAAGGCCACCTCGATGTAGTCGTACTGACCCCACTGGTCGCGCCGGACCATCTGACGGGCAATGCTCTCCGGCTCGTCGTCGAACATCCGCACCCCGACATAGATCGCGTCCTCGTCGAAGAGGATGCGGGCTTCGGTCTGCTGCTCCGCCGGTCGCCCCTCAAAGGGCTCCCTCTGAACGAAATCGGAAGCCGGGGCGGCGTCCTGCCAGGCCGGCTCATCGAGACGACCGTCCACCTCGATGTCGCTGGACGCAGTGGCGGCCGTGATGGGCGGAGCCGTGACGGCCTGAGCCTTCAAGGAGCCTGGGCCAACCGCAGTGAGGACCACAAAAGTGAGCGTCAGGGGCTTCATTGACAGGAGATTCATCCAGGGAAGCTGGGACGGGCGGCCGCCGGCGTAAGGCTCGCCCTCGTGGGATGGACCACTTGTGGGGCCGTTTTGTTGGCCGATGGCGGGCGGGAGCGCCGACGGCGTCTGTCCGGGGACGCTCGCGTGGGCGGCCGTTGGCTGATCACGGGACCGCCGGCCGGCCTCGTTCACTCCGTTGCCTCCAACGCCGCGAGCGCCCGCGCCTCGGTCGCCCACGGGATCTGTCGGTCGCGCTTCCACCGGGATGAGCCGTCCCATCCTGCTCTGCGAATTCGTGTCTCCTGGGGTTCTGGGGAGAGGTGGACGTTTCCGCGGAAACGCGGCGCGGCGGACATCTGGGCCCCCTTCTTCGTGAAGAACACGACGCGCTGTTCCCGGTCCATGCAGACCCTGATGCCGCCTTCATGCACCGCTCGGTGGTAAGCGTCGGCGCAGCGCTCACCCAGGACGAAGACGTCGTCGTCCGGGTCGTCGTCCGTAACGTGGGGAGGTGGGGTTGGGGAGGTGCTGCCGTCTTCGACCGGGGACTCGGCGGGTTCGGGGCGCAGGGTTGAGGTCGTCACGGGGTCGTATCCTTCCAAGTTCAGGTCCGACTGATACTTGGAGTAATCTAAGCCTCCCTTTTTCGGCCTCTCCGGCGCCCCTCTGCCAGGCATCGTGGCCTTTGGACCCCATCCGGTGAGGACGCTTTGGACGGGGCCCCGCGTGGCCGGCCTCCAGCCCGGCTGCGGCTCCTTCCCGCCCACTTCCGGGACGCCCCGCGGCTGGCGTCCCACAATCTGTCCATGGCTGAATGGGACGGTCCGCAGGGCCCTGTGGGCCGAGGCCTTGGGAATTGCCGCCGGAGGGGTCGTGGCGTGGATCCTGAGCCGGTACCTGGCCGCAACGCTCCAGGGCGTCCAGGCGGGCGACCCCGTCAGCCTGGGGGGTGCGGTGGT
>JAHEKK010000415.1 GCA_024638395.1 Gemmatimonadota bacterium
CGCCTCCGACGACCCGAGTCGCTCGACGTCGGCCACGGCCTCGGCGATGAGTTGCTCGAGCCAGTCCGAAGGCGAACGCGGCTGAGGGGCCGGCAGGCCCTGGAGGGCGTCGCGAATGTCTCTCAACCGCCGGTTGGCCTCCGGGCCCTGGACCAGCGACTGCCCTGCGTCCAACCAGCGGTCGACGGAGCCGGCGCCGATCCAGAGAGCTCCGTACTCTCCACGGGTAAGACCGTGGGGACGGATCAGCGAATCCAGTCCCTCTTCGAATCGAGGAGAGCCCAGGGGGACCACATCGTTGGCTACCTCGACGATGGGTGCCGAGCCGGACCGGACTCCGGGCGTTCGGAAGGCCTCGTTCAGCTCTGTGACGTAGCTGCCCCACTCCGTGCCGCCCCGGGACACGAACCCGGCAAGGCCCACCGCCCCGTGGAGATTGAGAGCGAGGGTCGTCCCCCCCGGGTCCAGTTCCAGAAGCCTCACGATCCCAACATCCGTCGATCCTGCCGGGCGCCGTCGTCCATGAGCCGGCGCGCCCGGCCGAGGAGGCTGCGGAGCTCCTGCTCATCGTCGAATTCGGATCGAGAACCTGATCCTTCCCGCGCATGGGAAGCGCCCTGGCCCGGTAACGCCTCCACTCGAACGAGTGCCGCCCGGCGCCGAACAGGCTCGATGAGTTCCCGGTCGAGGGTGGCGAGGTCGTCGGGCGAAAGCCCCCGGATAGGGATGCGAATGAGCTTGCCGTCCACCCCGCCGGGCACACCGGCGAGGGCCTCCGACAGACGCCGGGCCACGGTGGGGAGACCTCCTCCCGTCGCCTCCACGGGTGCCAGACTGACCACGGCTCGAGCACGAGTGGGCCAGAAGTTGATCTCGCCGGTGCTCGTATCGGCCACCACGAACCCCTTCTCCAGAGCGGCCTCGGCCCACGGATCCGGGCCGACACGTTCGAGGGAACCGCTGTAGCAGGCCCGCGGACGAACCACGCGGTGCTCGTGAACGGAACCGAGAGCCACGTAATCCCAGCCCTCGAGATCAACGGGAAGGGCATGGGCCGACTGGGGCGAGGTTCGGGCATACGTTACCAGGACATTCCAACGGGCGCCGGGCTCAGGCGCGATCTGGGGCCGGCGAGGTCCGAGCACGGCCCGGTGAGGAAGGAGCACGACATTTCCCGCCCCCCCCGCCACGGCCACCCGCTTGGGACGGACTACAGCGACCTCGACGCCCGGGAGAGCCCCGACGACGGCAAGGGGACCGGGGCGCTCCACATCCAGGGGAGTGTCCCTCGACCCTGCGGCAACCAGAATGGGAACCTCGGGCAACCGGCCGTGGAACTGGGCGGCGGCTCGCGAAAAGGCGGCGATGGGAGGGGCGGTCACCCCCGGGCGGTCGAACAGATCACCAGCCACGACCACCACGTCGGGCTCCAGCTCGGCAATACGGTTGAGAGCGGTTTCAAAGGCGCGGATCACGTCCGCGGAGCGGCCTTGCCCCCCCGTTTCGGCCCCGAAGCCCAGGTGGACGTCTGAGAGGTGGGCGACCTTCATTGCACGCCCCCAGAACCCCGGCTCAAGGGCTCCGCCCCGGTCCTCCAGTTGTCCGGGAACAGGGAATCCACCCGGTCCGGAAGGTCCTCCCGGCGCCCCAGGAACCACACGCGATCCCTGCGCGCCGACGCCCGGGGGGGCACATCCCGTCCCGGCACCGCCCCCGCAAAAGCGGCTACGATCCAACCGGCAGCCTCAGCCGCCCGGGCCAACTCCTCGGGGAGCGGAGAGCGGGGACCTCCGATCCACACGCCCCGGACGTCCGACGCCCGAGCCCTGTTCACGAACGCCTCCGGGCCCCCGCACTTCACCAGAACGGCGTCCAGCGACCGGCGCCCCACGACCACCCAACAGGCGGGAGCGGGGAACCCCACGACATCCAACACCGTCTCTCCGGACCAGCCGAAGCCCCGGGCGGCCAGAGCCGCAACACCCGGATCCGGTTCGTGGACCCACCAGGTCACGTCATCGACGGCCCACCACGCCCCGGCGCCAAGAAACAAAAGCGGTTGCACGCCGGAGAGGGTCTTCCTCAATCCGTCTTGCCAACTTCCGACGCGGGGCGGATCCTCCGCGACCGTTTCGCCATCGTCGGTGAGGATCCGAAGCGTACGTTGCTCCGCCACGGTCTCCCAAACACGAAAACGGATTTCCGGCCGCTCCGAATCCAGGAGCTCCAGTCGCATCCGCGGGAGACGGTCGAAGATCCAGCCCTGGATCCTGGCACCGAGGGAGGCGGCGATGGCCGCCCCCAAGAAGGCCGTGACGGCGAGGATGGGCCGACCGAGGGCGCCGAGCACCACGGAGGAACCGATGGCCATTCCCACCACCACACCGACGAGGACACGGGTTCTCAGGCCCGGGGCGATCATCTCGGAAAAAGCGCCCAGTCTGCCCAGCACACCGCCGGCGAAATAGGTCGGGAGGGCGGTCATGATGGCCAACCCCGCCCCCTGGGCTGCCCTTGTGGCTCCGAAGCCCTGAAAGGCGTCCCACAGCCCCGAGAATCCGGCGGCCAGCACGAGGGCCACCAGCAATCCGACCCACCACCGCGCCGCCGATGGCACGTCCTCCCCCCCGTCCTGAGTACCTGTCCATAGGCCAAGGCCGAGGGACAGGGCCGTAATCAGGGCAATGACGAGGACGGCCCGCCCCAGGCCCGGGCTGTCGTAGAGCAACAGGGCCGTGGACGTGGAGACGGCCATGGCGGCAGCGGCCCCCACCAGGAGCGGCGGCACCCAGAGCACCCGCCGAGGGACGATCACGTGCACAACCGCCGGTACTCGCCGCAGTGATACACGAGCGGATCTCCATCGCCCACCCCGGCCTCGAGCACGCCTCCGACAACGACGACATGATCTCCTGCCGTAAACGTCTGGTGGACGCTGCACTCCAGCCACGCGATGGACCCCTCCAGCAGAGGAACGCCCGTCCGACCAGACCGCAGGGGAACCCCCCGGAAACGGTCTTCGGCCTCCGCGTAGGCGAAGCGCGAGGCCAACTCCGAGTCGCCTGACCCCAGGAGATTGATGGCGAATCCCCCGGTCCCCTGGATCACGTCGAGGGATGCTGACGACTCGGAAAGGCACACCAGGACGAGCGGCGGAGCGAGGGACACCGAAGTCACGGAGTTCGCCGTCAGCCCCACGGGTCGATCCTCGACATCCCTCGCTGTGACAACGGTCACTGCGGCCGCGTGATGGGACATCGTCCGCCGAAAGGACGCCGGTGTCACATATCCGGGCGTGGAACTCATGGATGCGCCCCTTCCTCTACCTTCGGCGGGGCAGGAGGGATAAGGTTAAGAATGACCAGATTTCGTGCGGGAGCGGGGTGGCGTGGGCTCCTCGGTGCGGCGCTGATTGTAATTGGCGCTGCTGGGTGCGACAACGTGGAGTGGGGGGGTTCGAGCCTTCGTCTACAACCCCCGCCCTCTTCGGGAGACGAGGAGGCCGGCACCGACCTGACCGCCCCAGCACCCCCTTCCCTCCCCGAGGGCAGGCTTCTCTTCGCAGTGTCCTCGGTGGGCGACCGGGGGTCGGCAGCCGCCATCGCCATCGTGTCGGCCGGGCAGGCGGCCAGCCTTCCACCCCTGGACAACCCACGGCTGGGACCCCTCCTCGCCAATCGGCTGGCAGGCATAGGGGAATTGACGCTGTTTGCCAGCGGAAGCCGCGTAGGTACGGCGGTGGTGTCCGGCACGGTGGAAGAGGGCGGGTTCTGTGCGAGCCTCCCTCAGTTGGACGTAGGCCTCGAACTGCGTCCGGGACTCGCCGATGTGGGCCTGCTCCTGGCTCTGCCCAGATCCAACGAGTTGTGGGCCCACGGCGAAGCCGATCCTCCGCCGCAGGTCCGTGACGTTCGGGCAGCCAGCCTGTCCATGGCGGGCAACCTGATCAACGAGGTGGGCGCCGTGTGGCCTCCCTCGATCCTCGGGATACGCCGGGACATCCAGCTG
>JAHEKK010000416.1 GCA_024638395.1 Gemmatimonadota bacterium
CATTTCCGGGTATGTATGCCACTCGCCCGGGACCTCAATGCCCTCGGCGCGATGCCCCCTCGCCGCTTGTCGCCAGCGGGCTTCCGGGAGGGGTTGCTCATACGTGCTTTCCGTCATGCCCGCAGGCGAGAGCACCTCCTGCGCGAGGTACTCGGCGAAGGGCCGGCCCGCGCCATCCTCGACGGCCTTCTGCATGACCGTGTAGCCGCCTCCGGAATACCGGAAACCGGTGCCGGGGACCTTCCACACCCGAACCGCGTCCGTATTGGCCGGGGCGACCCCCTGGAGCACTTGCAGCACAGATGGCACCTCGACGCCACGGGCATAGCCAGGGAATCCCCACACCGTGAGGCCCGCGGTGTGGGTCAGGATTCCACGGAGGGTGACTACGGAGTCGCGGGTGAACTCGTTGTCGGGAACTTGCCAGCCCGTCAGGACCTCGTTGATCGGCCCATCCAGGGACAGCCGCCCCTCCTCGACGAGTTTGAGGGCCGCCATGGCGGCCACCGGCTTGCTGATGGAGGCCGCCTGGAACAGGGTCGACGCCGTCACCGGAGTACCCTCATCCGTATCGGCCAGCCCGTATCCCTTGGCGAGGACGATCCTGCCCTCGTCGATCACGGCGACGGAGACACCGGGGACCTCGTAGTGGTCCATCCGCTCCTCGAGGGTCCACCGGGGGACCTCCGCTCCCGGGAGGGATACCGCCGGGCCGAGTCCGAACTCGAACCCGGGGCCCGGCTCCGGGGGTGGTCCGCCGCACGCCGCCATCAGACAGGAAGGCAGCCATGCGCCGAGGGCCAGACGCCCGATCCAGCCGAGCACAGGTCGTCGGCCTTGCTTGCGAAGGGTCATTTCCATTCCGATTGTTCGAGCCATTTCGGTCCCCATTCATGCAGCCGGCGAGGCGAACGCGCCAGGCAGGCCCGGTGCCCGCGGACCGGGCCCGGCGGGCGGCACTCAGGAGCACAGACCTTTGTCCCACGCCATGGATCTCCGTCACCACGCTTCGGCGCTACTGTCCTTCCAGGGCCCAGCCCCAGAGGCCGAGGTGATCGACCGTTCCCGGGCAGGTCGACCGCTGGGGGCCTATCGAATCGGGACGGGGTCCCTTGCGATCAACCTCGTCGGGGGCTGTCACGCCGACGAACCGGTGGGTCCCCGGTTGCTGGACAAGCTGGTCGGCTACCTCGCCTCTCCTGCAGGTGATGGCCTACGATCCCTGGGGCGTTGGTCCATCATCCCCCATATCAATCCCGACGGTGCCGCCGTCAACGCCCCGTGGCAACCCGAAAACGCCGAGGTGTACGACTTCGGCCTGCTGCTGCAGCACCGCGTC
Organism: Gemmatimonadota bacterium; assembly: GCA_024638395.1. Classification (GTDB taxonomy): domain Bacteria; phylum Gemmatimonadota; class Gemmatimonadetes; order Longimicrobiales; family Gaopeijiaceae; genus JAHEKK01. Next base: position 1,340 of record JAHEKK010000416.1, read on the forward strand.
CGGGAGCTCCCGGGCGATGACATCGAGTTCGGCTTTGGTACCGGAGCCGCGGCTCTCCGCCCGGAGAACACGGCTGCCCTGGACTTCTGGCGATCAGCGGGTCCCGTCGACCTCCATGTCAGCATGCACGGGATGAGCGTGGCGGCCGGACCCTATTTCCTGGTCGAGGAAGGCTGGTGGCCGCGTTTCGAATCCCATGCCGAGGGTCTGGCCCGTGAAGTGGCGGCGGCGGGATACACCCTGCATGACGTGGAACGGCTGGGCGAGAAGGGCTTCCATCGCCTGGCCCCGGGGTTCTGCACCCGCCCCGACTCCGGTGCGATGCGGGACCATTTCATGGCGCTGGACGACGAGGCGACCGCGGGTCGCTTTCGCCCCAGCTCCATGGAAGCCGTGCGGTCCTTCAGCGGCGACCCTCTCACCCTGGTGACCGAGATGCCCCTCTTCATTACGCCAGGGGTCGGCGTCACTCTCGGTCCTCCCGACCCCAGGCTGGAGGATTGGAAACACCGGATTGCCGGGTGGCTGGCACGCATCAAGCGGTCCGAGGGGGACCCCGAGGTCCTGAGTGCCGTCCGGACGGAGGCGGGCGCGGAGGGGCTGCGGCCCATGCCGGTGAGGGATCAGATGGAGTTCCAGTGGTCCTTCATCTGCTCCGGTGTCCAGGCGGTGTCGGGGAGAGGCGAGTAGTAGGTCTCCCTCGAGTCCCTCCTCGCCGTCGACGATCTCTCACCCTCGACATAGGCGGCACCCAGGCGGATCGCCCCGCCGCCGATCGACGCCGAAGCCCTTCCCCCCGGCTTGCACAGCTTCTACTCGGCGGGTGACGTTCCAGCATGATCCAGCGGATACTGGCCGATCTGGTCGTCGTCGTGCACTTCGGTTTCATCGTGTTCGTGATCCTGGGGGGCCTCCTGGCCCTCCGGTGGCGCCGGGCTATCTGGCTGCACCTTCCGGCCGCCGCCTGGGGTTTTGCCATCGAGGTCTTCGGATGGATCTGCCCCCTCACACCCCTCGAGAACCGGCTCCGGCGAGCCAGCGGTGAAGCGGGATACCCCGGGGGCTTCATCGAGCACTACCTCATTCCAGTCATGTATCCTGCGGGCCTGACCCGGGGAATCCAGTGGGTCCTGGCGGGTCTGGTGGTCCTCGTCAACGTCGTGGTGTACGCCGTGGTGTGGCGACGGCGCCGGAACAGGCCCGCATCTTCGTAGCCTAGGGCAACCATGACGTAGGAAATCCGTGACATTCCGGCGCATCGTTACGTTACGTTTCCGTGACAGGGTTGCCGGGCCGGGGTCTATCCTGCCCTCCGGTCCACGCGCCCGGGGCTGGTGCGAGAGGCCCGGCTCCATACTTTGCATAGCTATCGCCAGGGGCATCCCTCAGTCGGTGTCGGTGACCCGATCACGTCAGGCACCTCCGGGGATTGAGAGCGACCCTTTGAACCTGATCCGGCTGGTACCGGCGTAGGGAGCGCGACAAGAGGAACGGAAACGAGCCCCGTCCGTCCCTCTCGGGCGCGAAGCCGGTACGCCCAGACTCGGAGTCCACCGGCATGATTCGAACGGCAACCGGCAGCGTTCCGCCCGTCGCTTTTTCCGAAGCTTTTCCCAATTCCACCAAAGTCCACGTGGACGGCCCCGGCGGCGTCGGGGTGCCCATGCGCGAAATCGCCCTCTCAGGCGGACAGGAGCCCCTGAGGGTCTACGACACGAGCGGTCCACAGGGCTGCGACGTCAGGGACGGCCTGCCCACGCTCCGGGATCCGTGGATTGCGAATCGCCCCGTGTCGACGTCGGGGAGAACCGCGACCCTGACGCCCGGGCGAAAAGACGATGCGTTGGAGTTCCCGGTGGGATTGACGCGCCCCACGCGCAAGGGCACGGGCCCCGTGACCCAGCTGCACTACGCCCGGCGGGGAGAGATCACTCCCGAGATGGAGTTCGTCGCCATTCGCGAGGGCATGAGCCCCGAATTCGTCCGCGACGAGGTGGCCCGCCGCAGGGCCATCATCCCGGCGAACATCAACCATCCCGAGCTCGAGCCCATGATCATCGGCCGGGCTTTCAAGGTGAAGATCAACGCCAACATCGGGAACTCGGCCGTCGCCTCAACCATCGATGAGGAAGTGGAGAAACTGCGCTGGGCCACCTTGTGGGGTGCTGACACGGTGATGGACCTGTCCACCGGAAGGAACATCCACGCCACTCGGGAATGGATCCTTCGGAACTCACCCGTCCCCATCGGCACGGTCCCGCTGTACCAGGCTCTGGAAAAGGTCGACGGGGTGCCCGAGGACCTCACCTGGGAAGTGTACCGGGACACGATCATCGAGCAATGCGAGCAGGGCGTGGACTACTTCACCGTTCACGCAGGAGTCCTGCTGCGCTACGTGCCCCTGACGGCCAACCGGATTACCGGCATCGTCAGCCGGGGCGGATCCATCATGGCCAAGTGGTGCATGGCCCATCACCAGGAGAATTTCCTCTATACGAACTTCCGGGAGCTGTGCGAGATCATGCAGCGCTATGACGTCTCGTTCTCACTCGGAGACGGCCTGAGGCCCGGCAGCATCGCAGACGCCAACGACGAGGCCCAGTTCGCTGAGCTTCGGACCCAGGGGGAGCTCAACCGGATCGCCTGGGAGTATG
>JAHEKK010000417.1 GCA_024638395.1 Gemmatimonadota bacterium
GGCTTCGGCGACGCCGCTCCAGAGCTTCCCGATCTCCGCCCCGGCAGGGGCTGCGTAGGCCTGGGGTACCAAGACGCCGGCCTGGACCGCAACGCGGACCAACCAATGGGTAGGCGCGCCACTCTGGCTCTCGGCGCCCAAGCTGGCTTTCTTTCCCTCGGTTTTGGGCAAGGCGATCGGCCGGATGGGGACATTGTCGCACCCGCTCACGCAGGGGCGTTTTCCTCTCAAATGATCGGACGCTCCTGCCCAGGAGTTGAAACAATTCCCACCCCACGACGGTGTGGCCTTGGCTTTTTTCATCAATCCCCTGCACACGCCCTCGACCGAGTATCCGGAGACCTGCCGTGGCATCCTGAGCCTGGCGGCCCACCGAGGGGCTCTGGCGACCATTCGTGCCTGGGACGGATACGAGGTGACGCCCCTCATCCGTGCCGAGACCCTCGCAGCCCAAATGGGACTCGAAACCCTATGGATCAAGGACGAATCCAGGCGTTTCGGAATCGGGAGCTTCAAGGCCTTGGGAGGAGCCTACGGGGTGGCCCGGGTGGTCGCCGAGGCCACGGTCCCTCCGGAGGACATCACGGTCGCCTGCGCTTCCGACGGGAACCACGGGCGCGCCGTGGCCTGGGGCGCCAAGCGGGCAGGCTGCCGTGCTCGCGTCTACCTGCCGTCTCATGTCTCCGCGGCCCGCGCCGAGGCCATTGAGGCATTGGGCGGTCGCGTGATCCGAGTCGCCGGCGAGTATGACGAGGCCGTAGCACAGGCGGCAGCCGACGCACTCGAGCTGGGCATGACCGTTGTGACCGACACGGCGTACGCCGGCGAGGAGGACATCCCCCGGACTGTCATGCAGGGCTACACGGTCATGGTAGAGGAGGCCCTCGAGCAGATGGGCCGGGACCGGCCCACCCACATCTTCGTCCAGGGTGGCGTGGGCGGCCTCGCCGCTTCCGTGGTAGCCCATGTCTGGGAAAGGGCGGGCCCCCCGCTTCCCACCGTCGTGATCGTGGAGCCGGAGGAGGCGGACTGCCTTCTCGCGACCGCTCGACAGGGTCGGCCCACCCCTGCCACGGGTTCCTTGAATACCGTGATGGCCGGTCTCAGCTGCCGTCACGTGTCCACTCTGGCCTGGCAGGTCCTGGAACGCGGCGCGCGTGGCTTCATGACGGTCCCCGACGACGCCGTGTTCCCCATGATGCGCGCCCTGGCATCGGGCCTCGCCGGCGCGCCCGTCGAGGGCGGCGAGTCAGGTGTCGTGGGACTCGTGGGACTCCAGGCTGCGGCCTCCGATCCGGACCTCCGAAGCGCCCTGGGGTTGAACGAGGGCGCCCGAACCCTTGTATTCAATACGGAGGGTGCCACGGATCCCGGCCTGTACCGTGAGGTGATCGGAGAGGACCGGGCCCCACGTCGGGGCTGAGGTTCCTCCGATCGCCACCCTGCGGGTTCGACGCCTGATGAGCCCGTCAACATTCGATCCGGACGGGTCCAAAAACGGACATCACGGCGTAAAGCTCTGAGCCAGATGTGTCGGGAGCAACACACCCGCCGTCTGTAAAGTGACCCCGTTCTTCCCCTGTCAACGTTCTTTACAGGCAAGCGCGAGGAGTAGGCGGGACGCCGATCAGGGCAGGGATTTCACGACAACGAAGAACCGAAAGGCACGAGTGGCCCCGACCATGCACGGAGTCCGGGGCTACACCGGCGGAGACGGATCTCGCCGGCGGGCATGGAGGTACATATGAAAATGCAGGCTACAGAGTCCAACATAGAGCGTCCCCGCGAGGAGCCGAGCCGCCGCTTGGCCGGAGCGTGGACGGCCGGCTTCGCCGCCCTCGCGTTCCTGTCCTTCGTCGTTCCAGCGGGTCGGAACCTGGCAGGCGCGGACGCCCCTGAGCACGACGCGGAGATCACCGCCCTGGAGCGGCGTGTCGACCGGCTCGAGGTCGGTCTCGATCGCGTAACCGACGCCTATGAGAGCGAAGTGCGGCCCATCGAGGACCTCCTTCGGTACTACAGCGAAGACGATACTCTCGTGAGGCGGATCGCCCTCGCGTTGGTGCGGGAGAGCGAGGCGGTCAATGTCGACGCGCGCTTGCTGACTTCGGTGCTTCTCGTCGAGAACCCATGGCTCGATCCCTCGGCTCTCAGCTCGGTCGGGGCGGTGGGCTTGATGCAAGTCATGCCCTTCCACGCCGGAGGTTGGGGCTGTATCGGGTCGGATCTCACCGACTTGGACGTGAATATCTGCCACGGCGCCAAGGTCTTCGAGAACGCCCTTCGTCTCGCCGAAGGCAACCTGGACCGGGCCCTGCTCCGCTACAACGGATGCGTCCGCGGCACCACGACGCCCGACTGCCACCTCTATCCCTCGAAGGTGTATGCCGCCGCCGGCAAGGCCATCGTCCGTGGATGGCAAGCCTCCACCGCCTCAGAAGGTGAGCGCGGCTTGAGGAGAGCGTCCGAGTAGAGTCACCCGCGTCCCGAGGATAGCAGGCCGGTTCCGGATCTTTCCACGGGAGAGTCCTTCCCGTGATCGGCCCCAACGCGGGCGGACCCCCGAGCCCCCGCGAAAGCGCCTGGCCCTGAGAGGGGACCATCTCAACGGTGGTTCCCTCTTGATGGTTCTTGCGACACCACCGTCGCGTCTCGCCGCTCATGTCACGGCCACGGAACCCGAAACTGAAAGCAAGTATCCCGTTGGCGACGTAGACCGGACGTACGGCCTTGCTTGGAAATCAGACCCACGCATTCCGAAGGATCGCAGCCGAGAGCCCCACAATGGCCGAGGCGCTCCGTTCGGCAATCCGTCTTGCTGAGCAAGACGCCCCGGTCATCATCCACGGACCCGCCGGGTCGGGGAAAGGGCTGCTGGCTCGAGGCATACACTATGCTAGCCGCCGCGGGCAGGAACCGTTTGTCGAACTGGACTGCGCCAACCTCCCCGAGGACGTGCTGGCGGTGGAGCTTTTCGGCGATGTAGCACGGGGACCCGATGGAGCCACCGGAATTCTCACGCTCGCAGGAAGAGGCACCGCTCTCCTCCGGCAGATTCAGCACTTGAGCACGACGCTCCAGATGAGACTGGCCAGGGCCCTCGCAGCTGGTGTGGATGCTCGCGTGTTTGTCGCGACCAAGATCTCGGCCCGTGAGCTCCTGAGCAGCGGAGCGATGATTCCGGAGCTGGGCGAGCAGATCGGCAACGCCCGCCTCCGCGTGCCGGCTTTGACCGAGCGGGAAAGGGATCTGGTGGTCATCGCCAACGAGGTCCTTCTCGACTACGGCCTCAGCCGACGCGAGCCTCCCAAAGAGCTGGCTCCGGAAACTGTGGACGCACTCCTGAGCCACAGCTGGCCCGGAAACGTGCGGGAGCTCCTCCACGTCGTCACTTCCGCGGCCGAGCGAAGCGCCGGCGCCGTAATCAGCCCGGAGGATCTGATCATTCGGGTAAGGCGTGAATCGCGTTCGGAACCGACCCACTCCATCGAGATCCCCGCGGAGGGAGCGAGCCTCGAGTGGATTGCCGAGGAAGCCGTGCGCCTCACACTGGAGCTCACCGGCGGGAACAAGAGCGCCGCCGCCCGAACCCTGGAGATCTCCCGCCCAACCTTGCTCAAGAAGCTGCGGAACCTCGAGGCGAGACAGCAGGCCCAAGAAGAGGCCGAGCAGGAGAACAGCCTGGACCGTGCGTTTTTGACGGACTCCCTGATTCTCCGCTGATCCGGCTCAGCGCCTCAACAGGGCTCGTGCCCGGGTCCAAACGGCGTCGAACATCTCTTCCGTCAGCCTCCCCGTGAAGGTGTTCTGCTGACTCGGATGGTAGGACGCCAGAAGGAGCACCCGACCGAGATCCACCTCCGCAGCGTGGCCGAACCGGGGGCGAGGGCTGGGCACCGCCAAGCCTTGCTGCTTCAGGAGTCGCAGGCAAAGGGCATGGGCGAATCCTCCGAGGGCGACGACGACGCGTAGCCGAGGGAGGAACCAAC
>JAHEKK010000418.1 GCA_024638395.1 Gemmatimonadota bacterium
GCCGTCACGGGTGAACTGAGCTACCGCCCCGAGGGGTTGCTCTCAGACGGGGTGGCCGGTCCGTCGGGTGAGCCCCTGGGCCTGAACGTTCGTGTTGACTACCAGCTGGCCGAGTATCTGGATGTCGGGATGCATCTGGATGCTTCCAATTCCCGGGTCGGAGGGGCGCCTTCCCTTCGGTGGCTGTCGCTGAAGTACTACCGGGTAGACGATTTTACGGATTACGCCATCCGGTTTGCCGTCGATCCGATTGCCCAGGGAGTCTCTGGCTTCCCGCAAATGGATCTGGCGTTCCTGTATGGATCGCCGTCAACGCCTACCGTTCGCACGGACTATGCCCTGGGGCTCCGCAGGGTTCAGATCGGAGTTCAGGAGCTGGTCAGCGTGGTGCCGGACCCCATTGACCCGGATGATCCCATCGTGACCCCGGCACCTGATCGCGCGGTCCTCCGGACACACGCATTCGGGTGGGAAGTACACATGTCGGCGCGCTACAGTGTGGTTTTCGATCCGGCGGGTTCCAGCCTTTACGTGTCGGTCCTGGGAGAGGGCGGCAGCTATGACCTGGTGGAGTGGGAGGTGAACCAGCCGGAAGATCGCGAGACCTCCGAGTTCAACGGAGGAGTGATCTGGGTCAGTACCGGCCTGCAGTTCGATCGCCCCAGCTTTCGGTTCGGCCCGTACCTGTCGGTCCCAGTCAGCCAGTGGACTCCCAGTGCGGGAGAGTGGCCTCATCGCCGGACCCGCGTTGGGTTCCGGCTGACGTTCCGCTAGCGGTTGCTGGTAGGCATCCTATCCGATACCCACGGCTGGTTTCATCCCGAGCTGCCCACCGCGCTGGCAGGGTGTGAGGTGATCCTGCACGCAGGAGACGTCGGCACGCCCGAAATCATTGACCAGCTGGAGGAAATTGCACCGACCCGGGTGGTCCCCGGGAACGTTGACGGAAACCACATTCGGGTTCGCTACCCCATTCACGACCGGTTCGCGCTGGATGGCGTACGGTTCTGGATGACCCACATTGCCGGGCACCCGGACCGCTGGCAGGCCGGAGTCGGGCCTATGCTGAAAGAAGAACCCCCGGACGTATTTATTTGCGGCCACAGTCATATCCTCCGTATTGAGCGGGTAAAGACCCTGGGCGGCATGCTCTTCCTCAACCCGGGGGCGGCCGGCCGGCAGGGATTCCACCAGGTGAAATCCTGCGTACGCCTTCTCCTGAAGGCCGGCAAGGCGGTTGAAGCACAGGTTGTTCACCTGGACGAAACAGATAAAACGTAACGCATGGCTGACTCCGATCTGCAGACGCAGCGAACCGAGCGATTTGATCTTCGGGCGCTCTACGAGACCAGCCGGATTCTGAATTCGAGCCTGGAGCTGGAGTTCGTCCTCAACAACCTGCTCCTGACCGCAATGAGCAAGTTGCTGGTCACCCGAGGGACGGCCTTTCTGTTTGACCCCATCGAGGACCGGTACACCGCCGCGGCCGTGAAGGGAGTCCGAGGCTTCGAATCAGGAACGCAGATTGAGATGCCGGACGTTACGCCCGGATCCCTCCTGCAGGGTGACCAGCTTCCGGTGCCACTGCAGGAACTTGGGATGCACCTCGCCATCTCCGTGGCCTACGGAGATCGGATTCTCGGCCTGCTGGCCATCGGGAAGAAAGCTCTGGGCAAGGAATTTGAAAACCGCGAGTTGGAGTTCATTCACTCGCTCGTGAACATGTCGTCGGCCGCTGTCCACAATTCTCTGATGGTGGAGGAGCTCAAGCTGGCCAACCGGGATCTGGACGGTAAAGTCCAGCAGCTGAACACCCTGTTTGACCTCTCCCAGGAATTCAACGCCACCGTGGACCGGAAGCGGTTGGTGAACCTGCTGTCACTGGGCCTCATGGGCCAGATGCTGGTCAGCAAACATCTGTTCCTGCTTGGGTCGGACGAGGAAAGCGAAGGAACCCAGGTTCTCGAGACTCCCCACGGAACCCGGTACTTCAGGGTGGTGACGTCCAAGGGAATCGGACCGGACAACCTGGAGGACGAGACGCTCTCGAACCTCTGCGGCCTGGATATGGTCTGGCTTCTGGATGATGCGCCCGCCCCCGAGTGGGAGGGATTTGCAGAGCGCTGACTGGTGCTCGCAATTCCAATCAGGCAGAAGGGTGAAACCTGCGGAGTCCTTTGCCTCGGACCCAAGATGACGGGCAAGGCCTACGAGCCCGACGACATCGAATTCCTCACGTCGCTGGGGAATCTGGCGTTCGTGTCGCTTCAGAATTCGGTACTCGTGGAGCAGCAACTTGAGAAGCAGCGTCTTGAGGAGGAGATGCGCCTGGCCCGCCAGATACAGGAAGGACTCCAGCCCACCGAATTGCCGAAGGTGGAAGGCCTTGAGATCGCAACCCTCGCGATTCCGAGCCGCCACGTGGCCGGCGACTACTTTGACGTGGTAGAACTGGACGAAAAGCGCGTCCTGCTGGCCATTGCTGATGTTACCGGGAAGGGCATGCCCGCATCGCTGCTGATGTCAAACCTGCAGGCCGCCCTGCACTCGGTGATCCCGATGGACATCACGCTGGAGGAGGCCACGGCCAACATGAACCGCGTGATCTGCAGGAACACCGGCTACGACAAATTCATCACGTTCTTTCACGGGATCTACCGGCCTGAAGAGCGGACCTTTCGCTACGTGAATGCGGGCCACAATCCCCCGATGCTGCTGCGGGCGTCCGGGGAGATGGAGGAGCTGGAGGTGGGCGGCCTGCTGCTGGGTGTCATGCTGGGGATGCCCTATGAAGCGGGACTCACCACCATCGGCCCCGGCGATGTCCTGGCCATTTTCACGGACGGCGTCACCGAGGCCATGAGCCCCGAGGGAGAGGAGTGGGAGGAGCCCCGGCTGGAGGCCTGCCTTCGGGAAGTGGCCGGCAAGAGCGCGCAGGAGATCCTGGACCACGTGCGGGAGGCCGTCCGCCAATGGACCAACGATGCACCGGTCCTGTCAGATGACCTCACCATGATCGTGGTCAAGGGCTGCTGATCATCGGGCTCCGGTGTCGGCCTGCTACGTCCCGGGAGTGACCGCCGGCGGTCAGGGTCGCCTCGGCCCCGGAGCGGCCCCCTACGCCGTGCACTCCGCACACGGACAGGTGGCGCGCAATCGTTTCCAGGTGAAGATGCCCGCCTCATGGCCGTCATCCCATCGGATGCGGATGCCGTAGGATCCAACGGCGCTCACTTCAACGCTGTCCCAGCGTTGCCGCGGGGGCTGGCGGAACAGTTCGGGGTCTGGAAGCGCGCCCATGTTGGCATGTCCTCCCATGCAGCCTGCGCACGGGCAGGCCCGCCTCAGTCCGTCAAGCGGCCAGACGCTGTGGTGCCCATCGTCCCACTCCAGGGAGAGGGTCTGGATGTCGCGGTCGACGGTGACGGATGTGGGTTTCATGCGCGGTTTTGACCAGCTTGGGCGCTCGTATGGAGTCAGACTTCTGGCCGCCTATCGCCGCCGGATCAGGCCTTCCGGAAACACCACCTGACTCTCGTTTCCGTCATGGCCCACGGCAGCCACGCCGAACAGGAAGTTGTCAATGACAATGCCCTCAAGCGTGTACTCGTTGACCATGCCCACGAACTTCCTGTGCTGCCATTGCGGCAAGAAGGCGGGATCGATGTCGGACGCCGCCGCCTTTTCCTTCTATCCCACCAAGATCCTCGGCGGCTACGGCGACGGCGGCCTGGTGGCCACCGGCAGCGAAGAGCTCTACCAGCGCCTCAAACGCCTGCGCTTCTACGGCATGGAGGACCGCTACTACTCCCTCGACCACGGCTACAACTCCCGGCTCGACGAGCTGCACGCCGCGATCCTGCTGAAAAAACTGGACCATTTGGACGACTACGTCGCCCGCCGCCGCCAGCTGGCGGAGCGCTACGACCGCCGCTTGGCCGGCACCGCCCTCACCCTGCCGCGCACCGCCCCCCACAACCG
>JAHEKK010000419.1 GCA_024638395.1 Gemmatimonadota bacterium
CTCCTCTCTCAGGATCCGGCCATCGTGGAATCCCAGCTTCTTGGTGATGAGGTTGGCCGCCTGGACGGCGAGGAGCAGGTCGTCGCCGCCGGGCGAGAAGACCGGGTGCTTCAACGCCACCTCCGCGACCTCGTCCGGGAGCCCCCACTCCATGAGGACCCGATGGCCAAGCTCCGCGTGAAGGCTGCCCATGAGCTCGCGCAGTACCGAAGGTGAGAGCGCCATGTCCAGGCCTCTCGACTCCAGAAGGTCGATTGCCGTCAGGACCAGCACTTTGCCGCAGTCGTGAAGGAGGCCGGCGAGGAACGCCTGTTCAGCCCCTTCCCCCATCCGCCGGGCGATCATGCGCGAGGCAAAAGCCGTCGTCACCGAGTGGTCCCATAACGTCTCCAGGATCTCCAGCTTGTTCTTCGATCCGTTCCGGAAGTGGCCCTTCAGGCTCATCCCGGTCACGATGGCACCGACCTCGCGGAGGCCGATGCGTTGCACCGCGGCGTTGAGATTCTCGATCCGGCCCAGGCCGCCGAATGAAGCGGAATTGGCAAGGCGCATGAGTGAGGCCACGATGGCCGGATCCTGGGAGAGGAGCCCCCCCAGTTCCCGCATGCTGCTGTCCTCCTGGCCCAGCAGCTCCTGGACCCGAATGGCGACTTCCGGGAGCGGGGGCAGTTGAACCTCGTCCGCTGCCACGAGGGCCTCGATCTGATCAGCGATAGACCTGCCGTCGGACACGGCGTGCGTCATTTGGCTCTCCGGCTGTTTGCGACCCTTCGAAGGTCGGGAAGGGAGCGAGGCGTGGAATCACGGGGTGCGTGTTCGATGATCTCGGCCAGACTGGTTCGCCCCGCCATGGCCTTCAGCAGTCCATCCTCTTGCATGGACACGAAGCCCGAGAGTTCCCGGGCGAGCTCACGGAGCTCGGAGGTGGGGGCTCGGTCGAGGACGGCCTGGCGAAAGGCGTCGGTGGGCACGACCACCTCGTGCAGCCCGAGGCGTCCCTTGAACCCCGTGCCGCCGCAGTCCTTGCACCCCACCGGCCCGCACAACGCCGCGGCCTCGACCTCCGCCCGCGTCAGATTCAGGAACCGCAGCTCGGCCAGCTTGGGCCGCGCGGGCGCCTTGCACCGCGGGCAGAGGCGCCGGACGAGGCGCTGCGCGACCACGGCCGATACCGTGGACGACACCAGAAACGGTTCGAGTCCCATCTCCAGCAAACGGACGAAAGCCCCGACGGCTTCCTCCGTGTGGAAGGTTGAGAACACCTTGTGGCCGGTCAGCGCGGCTTCGATGGCCAGGCTCGCGGTCTCCCGGTCCCGCATCTCCCCCACCACAATGGTGTCCGGATCCTGGCGAACGATGGACCGCAACGAGGCGGCGAAGGTGCGTCCAGCCCGCACATCCACCGAGCATTGGACGATCCCCTCCATGACGTATTCCACCGGATCCTCGCACGTAATGACCTTGCGGGAGGGATCGTTCGCGTGGTCTACGAAGGAGTAGAGGGTCGTGGTCTTCCCGCTTCCGGTCGGGCCCACGAGGAGGACCAGGCCGGACGAGGCCCGAAGCACGTTCTCGGAGAGGAGGGCCTCCACTCTCGGCTGAAATCCCAGCTCGGAGACCTTCACGATGGACCGGTCTCTGTCCAGCAGGCGCATGACGATGGTCTCGCCGAACATCGACACGTAGTTGGAGACCCGGATGTCGATTTCCCGGCCCTCCACTTTCACGTGGATCTTGCCGTCCTGATGGGCGCGCTTCTCGGTCACGTCGGCCCGGGCGAGGATCTTGATGCGCGCCGTGAGCCGAGACCCGAAGTCCAGGGGGATATCGGTAAGGTGCTGCAGGACGCCGTCGACGCGTACCCGCACCCGGATCTTGTTCGGGGTCGGCTCGATGTGGAGATCGCTGGCTTCCAACTGCACGGCCCGCGACAGGAGGTAGTCGACGAGTTGGACGGCCTCTTCGCCCGTGGAGTCCGTATGGTCGTGTTGTGGGTCCAGCTCCCGGTATTGGATCTTGAAGGCGTCCTGGTCAGCCGGTCGGCCCTTGATCCGCTCGAGGGTGTTGAGAGCCTCCAGGATCCGGGCGCCGGTCGAGCACTGGCGAACCACACGACACCCGAAGGTCCGTTCCATCTCGGCGATGGTCTGATCGTCCTCGGGACGGGCGGCCACCACCACGATCTCACCGTCGAGCTCCCGAACCGGCAAAATCAGGTGCTTCACCAGATACGCGAAGGGAATCCGGTCGAGTAGCCCCGTATCCACCTCGCCGATCTGGGGCTCCACGAAGGGGATCTGGAGGCGCGTTCCCACCGCCCGGAGGTAGTGCTCCTCCGATACCAATTCGCCGTCGACCAGGACTTCTCGGTCCGAGGGAGTGGGATCGAGGGCCTTTTCCTCGAGGTACAATTCGTGTTCCTGAGGGCTCAGGTGGCCGCTCTCGAGCAGCACCTCCGCAAGGGTCATCCGGGCCCGCCGCTGCGCCACCGCCGCGTCGAGATCCGCCTGCTCCAGCTTGCCCATGTCCACGAGGATCTCACCCAGGGACTTGGGGTTTTGCATGCGGCCCTGGATGCGCCGTGCCCGGTCCACGTCCCTGTCCGTAATCCCGGTGAAGCGGATCAGGGCCTCGACCTGCCGATCCCTGTCACCTCCCCCATCCCCACCCTCCTCGTTGCCCTCAGGTTGAGTTGGCGTCGGGTCGGCGGAAGCACGCTCCAGATCGTCCTGCCAGAGGCCGGCCACCCCCACCGGCGACGGGCCCGGGGCCGGTTCGCCGTCGAGCTGCGGAGCGTCCGTCTTGGAAGGCGGTAGGGGATTCGTCACTGGCCGGTTTTCGGGGATTGAACGGCACAAGGCGCCCTCAGGCGGCGCTGCCCCTTCATCGGCCAGGGCCAGGGGGTTCTTGATCGGGGGGACCTCCCCTCAACGCGTGGGGCGAGTAGACCCCTCGTTGTGAGCGACCGGGCCGACGAATCGGCCCTACTGCCTGGGCCCCTCAGGCCCCCCTGGGGTGGCGCCAGGGCCAATCCCGCTTCGGGTCCGCGTTTCGCTGCCACCGCACTTCGGGGCGGCTACGTATGAACAACTCGCCTCCCGAGCGTGTGATACGGAAAACATCCATGGCTCCGGAGAGCCCCCGGTAGGCGAGGTCGTACTCGGACGCACCGTCCCGCTCTGCCGACTCCACGCCCTGGATGTCATGAAGCGTGTACGCGTCAGGCGCGGTCTGGAAAACCAACTCGGCATGGGTGATTTCGAACACGCGGTCCGCCAGGACCGGCGATTCCGTGACCCACACGCCCACGAGATCGGCGGGCACCTCAACGGCCTGATCTCGGGATCCCCCGCAGCCGATCAAAACGGGCGTTGCCAGCAGGGCAACCCAGGAGAGACCGTCGCGCCTCATACCGCCACCAACCCCTTGCTGTAGCTGGAAGGAGCGAAGTCGGGTATCTCCGGCTTCCTATACCATTCTCGGGCGATCCCCTCGAATGCCATAACGATGGCGGGTTCGAAGTGGGTCCCGGCACCCAGGGCGATGATCTCCCATGCCCGCTTGAAGTGCATGGCCTCCCGGTAGGGGCGATCGGAGGTAATGGCGTCCCAAACGTCGGCAACGGCCATGATCCGAGCCCAGGGATGGATTTTTTCCGCCTTCAGGCCATCGGGATAGCCCTGGCCGTCCAAACGCTCGTGGTGAGACCGCACCATGGGCAGCAGGGGCGCGAGGGCGGAGATGGGCTCGAGAATCGTGACTCCGATCACCGGGTGGGCCTTGATCAGGTCGAATTCCGCGGCCGTGAGGCGGCCGTTCTTATCCAGAATGGCGGCCGGCACGCCGATCTTGCCTATGTCGTGGAGGAGCCCCCCCCGGTAAATCAGCTCCAATCCTTCGGGGTCGACGCCCATCTCACCAGCGAGGGCGACACTCAACTGCGCGACCCGCTCGGAATGCCCCCGCGTCCAGTGCGAT
>JAHEKK010000017.1:0-13467 GCA_024638395.1 Gemmatimonadota bacterium
GCATGTGGATCTCGTAGGTCGCGATCACCGAGTCGCCCGGCAACGCGTAGCGGTAACTGTGGAGCTTGGGCCTCCCCAGGGCCGTCTCGACGAGGTGGAATTCTTCAACCTCCCGCTCGTCGTACCGGTGGGTCGCCACGCGTCGGCCGTCGGGAGACCAACGCGCAACGGGCGGGACCTTCACTCCGCCCCGTCGGTTGGTGATCTCCTGGCAGCAGCCCTCGGGGACCACCCCATACCCGAAGTGCTCCTCGCCATCCGTGGTGAGTTGGGTCTCATCACCCGATGCCCCCTGCCGCAGCCAGAGGTTGTCGTCGCGAGCAAACACGGCGCGCGTTCCGTCGGGGGCCCGGACCTCGTCTCTGGGGAGCGCTGGCACCGAGTCCAGCGTGGGACAGACGTAGGCCTCCACGTCGCAGGTCCACCGCACCGAATCGGCCAGGTGGAAGCGCACGGCCCTGCCTCCGTCGGTGAACTCGAAGGTGGTGAAGGGGAGCTGCTCCCCCACGTAGGCCGTGTCCGCCGCCACGGACAAGGCCGCGGCCAGACGGGCGTGGTCGAAGGCGGGCCGACGCTGTCGTTGGGCCACGTCCACGAGCACGAACCGGAATCCGTCTCGAACGCGGTTCCTGTACCAGAAGCGGTCACCATCCAACCAGGTCGGCGTCACCTGAAGGCCGCTCGTGAGCTTTTGCGCGTTCCACGCAAGGAACTGCTCGGCCCGGTTGTAGTCGCCGGCCGTCAACACGGGGCCCTCCTGGGCCGTGGCATTCGCCGCCAGGAGGAACGTCGCGGCCAGCAGCAGCGTGGATCGCACGGGCGACTCCAGGTCGTGGAGTGGTCGGGAGGTGGGTTCGGTCCCGAATGTATCAGTCGGCTTCGCCGGATTCGATCAGCGAAGGGGACACCCGGTGCTTGACGTCGTTGGCGCTGGACGGGGTTCCGAAGCCGGAGATCGGCGCCGCCCCTGACGCATATGCGCAGGACCCGGGATACTCCGACGTGATGGCCGCACCCTCAGGGCAGGACCCGGGTCCACGCCTCCTGTAGTGACCCAAGTCCCGCACCGATGAGGGCGAAGACCGGAGTCACGACCAGGAGACCCACATCGAGGCCGCACTCATCGAATGTCTCGATGCAGAACGCGGCTGTAAGCGCGACCCCGGCCGCGGCTCCCGCCCACGCCCCGGAGCGTTTCCGGTTACCCCTGACCCAGACCGAGTCGCCAGGCCCCAGGGGCACCCGCACGTCTAGGGACCCGGTGCGAATCACGACGGTCTCGTCGTAGACCTCCTGGAGTGAGCCGTCGACGGACCGGGCCGGCGTGACGATCCGAACGAACTCTCCCACCAGGTCCGTGGAAAGGATCGTTGGGTGCGGGGTGGCATTCGTGGCTTGGCCGGCCAGCGGAATCGTCGACCCGATGGCGGAGAGCAGTAGTCCGATCCCCGCAACCTTGAGTATGACCGCAATGGACCGTCCTCCACCGGGGATCGATGGGCATGGTCCGTGACCCCGCCTTCGTCGTACGGCGTCCGCTCTCATATCCACCTCCACCCCGAACGGTTCGGTGATTGCCCCGATCGCCCGGTGCAGGGGCGTGTTCCGGTTTTCCGGGGCTCCCGCCCGGCTGCAAGCGGCGCATAGCGTCGGTCCCTATACTGAATCCCATCGGACGCCGTCGGAAGGCCAGGCCATCATGATGCAACCTACGGATGCCCGCATGACCCCTGACACTTCGGGTACTCGTCCGTCGCGGTTCTCCTCTCCCCGGGAGCGCCGTCTTTGGATCTGGACCGCGGTAGCAGTGGCAGGCGTCTATTCCACACTCCCCCTGGCTGCCATCCTCTCTGACGTGCTCTACCATCAGGGCGCGGCGGCCGTTGCCTTTCTCGCAGCGATGGCTCTGGTCGGAGCCACCGTCCTGACCGAGGGCCTCACGTTCAGGCCCAGAGGACTCGAGATCGGAATCGCGTTGGGCATCGCCGCCGTCTACATGATGGTACTCGTCCGCATGGCCATTCCGGAGAGGAGCCACCTCATCGAGTACGGGGTGGTCGCGGTGCTCGTCTTCGAGGCGCTTCATGAACGCGCGCGCTCCGGCCGGCGAGTTCCAGCGCCGTGGTTTCTGGCGATCGTAGCCACCGCTCTTGTGGGAGCCGTGGATGAGGCGATCCAGCTCCTCCTGCCGCATCGAACGTTCGACACCGTGGACATCCTCTTCAACCTCATGGCCGCGGTGGCGGCCGTCCTCTCCATGGCCACGATTCGCTGGGCCAAGCGAAGGAGCGCCCGGGCCGGTCGGACCTCGGCCTGATCCCACCTTGCCGAAGCGGACGATCGGCCCAGGCTCTGGGTATCCTGGACTTTGCGGGCACCATCGAGCCCGGGAAGGCGGCCGACCGCCTCGTTTTGGAGGCGGACCCGACTTCGGACATCTCCGACATCCGATCGCTGCAATATGTGGTAACGGCAGGGCGTCTGTTCAGGCCGGACGAGTTGCTGAATCGTAGATGGCCGACGGCTCCTGGCGGCGCCGGGTCGCGACGTGGTGGTGGGCGCACCGTCCCTCCCGTCGCGGAGCCGACCGTCGTCACACTCATCCCCCGACAGTCGTAGCTCCATGTGGAGGACGTACCTCCGACATCAACCTGGGGGCAACATGAGCAGGGTATTCTTGCTCGCCGCAACCGTCGTGACGCTGGCGTGCAGCGACTCCATCACGTTCTTCGACGACGCGGTCGTCCTCATCGAAGGCGCCACATCCTTCGATCTGGTCAACTTGACCACCCAACACCAAGTGGGGTACGCCGCACTGACGGCGCAGAACGCCCCTCTCGTCCTCCTCGCGCCCTGTGAAGCCTGGCCCAGGATCGCGCCCCGCGGCCGCGCGACCATCGCGCATGAGGACGTACTCGGGTATCAAGGCCCTGGCACGGACAGGGCTCTGGTCCATTGGTGTGCGCTGGCCAACGGCAAGGTGGTCGAGAGCGGGACACTCGAGGCGCAGCTCTAGCCAGGCGCCGCCCGCAACCTCTTCGTTTCTTCGGCGAGTCCCGCATCGAAGCCGAGGGACCCCTACCAGCGTCTGACGTTATTCCCTAGGACCCTACACCGATCTCGAAGAGCTCGGCGATCCCGGTGAAGCCCATCTGAAATCCCATCGCCACCAGCAGAAGCCCCGAGAAGCGCGTCATGATCCTGCGGGTCCGCGAAGTGGATCTTCAGCATTACGAAAGGCGCGTCGCCGGCTCCCCCACCACGACGGCAATGGTGAGTACGACCAGGGAGCCAACGCGAAGAGGGACTCGTAGAGACTGGGGATCATGCAGGGCCTTTCGATGCAATCAGCTCCGCGGCCCAAACTCGTTGATGGGCAACACGAAAGCGTCGTTGTCCGTGACCACTAGATGCCCGTCGACGACCCTGTACTCGATCCTGTCCAGATCCGTAGCTATAGGCAGCTTGTTGGTCGTGTACCCCGCTTGCGCCAAACCGAAGATCCGGGTCCTGGCTTCCGGGAGCCTCTTGTACTTGTTCGTATTGGGATCGTGGAGGAACGTGTGTCCGCGGAGCTCGGTCAACCCCTCGCCGGCGGCGATTACCTCGCCAACGAAGTGGCGACGGACATCCTCCTCGAACAGGCGGCGGCAGGCGATATGAAGCTTGTCACCGGGGTTGAGTACCGATTCTGACATGGGCTCTCCAAGGGGTGTTCATGATGAATCGTAGGCAGGGTGGGGGGGACGGTTCTCGTGACCTAGTGGAAATTGCCGAAGTCCACCAGTACCGACGTACGGCCTCCCCACTGGACATCCACGGTTCCCGAGAGCTCGACGCGCCCCACCATCACGATGTAGTCATACACCGTGGTCATGCGGGCGAAGGCTGCCGGGATGTTTCCACACTGATCCACGTTCACCGCGCGACTCACCACGCCGATCTCGGCCCAGCGGCCCATGTGAGGAACGAGGAGGGGGCCGCCGCTATCCCCGAAGCACGGCCCCCGGTCGAGGCGGTTCCCGCCGGCGCAGATCGTGCCGGGCCCGATGCCCCCGAAGAAGGCCCCGGCAATGTTCTCGCATTCCTCGTTCGTAATGATTGGAAGGTCGACGCCGAGGAGTAGAGGCGAACCCGTGCCCGACTCGGTCTGGCCCCACCCGATGACCGTGGCCGTATCCCCGGGCATGGAGAGCTGAGTCTGTTGGGGTGTCTGCAGGAAGACCCGGGGCCACAGCAAGGTATCGTCCAAACGCAACATGGCCACGTCGAAGTCGCCTCCCCCCAGGTAGTCGGGGTGGGTCCGGATCGCCCCGACGCTGAACCGGGTTCCGCCGGTCTGGAGGTTGGCGGTCCCAAGCACGACCTCCACCTCGCCAGGCAGCCGGTTCACGACACAGTGGGCGGCCGTGAGCACCCACCGGCTGTTCACGACCGTGCCACCACAGAAGTGGAAATTGCCCTGCATCAACGACACCTGGAACGGGAAGTCCTCGATGTCCTGCTCTTCCCCGTTGATGATGCTCGCGGCCCTCGGCGAGCCGACCGACGTCGACGTCGAAATCGAGCTCGTCATATGGGTCCACCCGAAGGGCAGCACCTGGGACACCGTGTAGGACTCGCCGGGGAGCAGACCCTCGAGGGCAAAGGATCCGTCGGGCGTCGTGAAGGTGAGAACCTCGCCATCGTCCAACTCGGCGTCCCCGTCCTCGTCCAGGAACACGACGAAACGAGAGAGCCCCGGCTCGCTGGGCCCGCGGACGGCGTCGCCGTCCTGATCCCACCAGACCGTTCCCTGGATCGAGTTGGGTCCGCTGCCCGCGGCCGTGGAGACGAAGACCGGCGCCAGGGTCGAAGCCTCCCCACCCCGGTCGTCCACGACGGTCAGCGCGACTTGGTAGAGGCCCGCCTGCGCGAACGTATGGTCCACCCGGTCTCCCGAGCCCGCGGACCCGTCGCCGAAGTCCCATATGTACGTAACGATGGAGCCGTCCATGTCGGACGATCCGGTGGCGTTGAAGTTCACCAGAAGGGGCGCCTCCCCCGCCTCTACGTCGGTCGTGAAGAGAGCGACCGGCAACGTGTTCGGTGCTGGGGGGTCGGGCCCGGGCCCCGTGGGCAAGCCGACTTCGTCACTCCCACAGGACAGGACGACCCAGACGGCTGGCGCCAGGGTCCATGGGAGTCGGGGGAGTGATCCGGTCACGCGTCACCTCGGGGTCAGCTACGGGCCCGTTGTCGGCCGCCCTTCAGGATTCCACCTTGGCGGGCGTGGCACAAGGAGCGACTCCCAAGGCAATGGGCCCGCGGTGTGTGGCCCCGAGGAAAGCCGCTCCCCAGGGCAGGTCCACGGGCGCTCTACGGCGCGTCCAACCCAGCGAAGTCCTCGAACGAGCCTCCGCTCATGAAGAACAGGAACGAGCCCGCCAGTAGCAGGGCGCCGACCACGCAGGCGGACACCAGGATGGCCCGACCTACGGCCGGTCTACGGTGCCGAGCATAGGCGACGGTCAGCAGGGCCGGTAGGGCCAGAGGAAGATTCCTGGGACCCGTGACCACGAGGGCCGTGATCATCAGACCGTTCAGGACCACCACCTTCCGGCCGGGGTCACCCTTCCCCTGGGTGAGGCGCCATCCGTGGGCGACGAGGAGGACCGAGGGGATCGCAAGGACGACCCCAATCGCGTAGAGTCCCCCGACCGACCCCTCCAGGGTCCCCCAGGCCAGCTTGAGGGTCACAGCCACGAGATGACCGGTGGCGGATCCGGCAATGAAGAGGCCCGTGAAGAGGCACATGGCGCCGGCGATACGGGCGGGGTCGCGAGACCGGGCCTGCCGGAGGCGCATGCCCGAGGCGACCAACGCCAGCAGCACCGAGGGAAAAATCCACCGGCTCTCGATCACCACTTGGGAGACCAGGGCGTCCGGACTCAGGCCCACCCCCCTTTCGTTTGCCGTCCATTATCGCCTTAATTCAATGGACAGAACGTATAATCAATAAGATGACCGCGCCATGACACGTACATACGACATGCGAAAGCGGAATCGCGCTTCGGAGGCGACGCGGGCACGCGTCATCGCAGCCGCACACCGTTTGTTGAATCGCCCCGATGGCGGCTCACTGACCCTGGGCGAAGTCGCTGCCGAGGCCCACGTGACCCGCGCGACGATCTACAACCGCGTCGGGGCACGACGGGATCTCTTGAAGGCGGTCTTCGAGGACCAGGGCGCGCGGATCGAGTTCGACCGGGTGCTCGACGCGATGGAGACGAGCGACCCTGGCGAGGCGGTGGCGAACACGATACGCGAAAGCTGCCGAGCGTGGTCGATCATGCCTGCGGCGATCCGCAGGACCCTCGCCCTGGCCACCGTCGACCCAGAGATTCGGCATCTCACCCGAAGCTACGAGGCCGCCCGCCGGCAGCGCGTTGCTGGCCTCGTCGATCGTCTATTCACTTCCGCGGTCTTACCCGGCTGGACCGACCGGGACTATGCGGTGTCCACGCTGGCCTTCCTGACCGGCTTTCCCGCCTACGATCAACTGGCGGTCCATCTCGATCCAGCGACCGTGGAGAATCACCTGATGCGGATGGCGATCCGGGCCGTCGGCATTCCTCAGGTGCCCGTGGCGCCCGGGGTAGACGAACGGGCTTCATAAGGGACGGCCATAGCCCCTGCCCTTCAAAGCCCGCCGGCGTACTCCACGAGTTGATCCAAAACGGTTCCCCACCCCTGGTGGAACCCCATGTCTTCGTGCTGTCGACGGTCCTCAGAACTCTTGTGCACGGCTACTGCCGTATACAGCGTGCCCCCGCCGTCTGCCTCGAAGAGCACATAAGCCGTGAAGAACCCTGTCTCCTTGGGCCGGTAGCCGGGTCCCAACGCATCCGTCCACACGAGCTTCCGACCAGGAACCACTTCGAGGAAGCAGCCGGGATCCGCCGGCATCTCATCTCCGTCGGGAGAACGCATCGAAAGGCTGAACACTCCTCCCGGCCGGAGATCGATCTCACAGCTCGTGGCCTTCCAGGGCCGCGGGGCGAACCACTGGACCACGTGCTCCGGCTCCGTCCAGGCTTTCCAGAGCTGCTCGGGGCGCACGTCGACGACTCGTTCGAGAACGAGGTCGAGGTCCGGATTGATCTCAGGTCGATGGTCCATCGGCATCCTCCATGGTTCGTGCGCCCAAGTGCTTCCCGGCTCACCAGTACCGACTCGAGCGCAGGGTCAGAAAGGAATCCCGGCGCAGCCCATCGGCAACCGAGTCGAACGCGGCGCCGGCCACCACGGCCCTGTCACCGGCGTTCGCCTGCTTACGTCGTGGGTAGCGACA
This sequence comes from Gemmatimonadota bacterium, assembly GCA_024638395.1. Lineage (GTDB taxonomy): Bacteria > Gemmatimonadota > Gemmatimonadetes > Longimicrobiales > Gaopeijiaceae > JAHEKK01. Next base: position 7,334 of record JAHEKK010000017.1, read on the forward strand.
CCGGACCGGGCTGCATGCGGGAGCCGGCCGTGCCGTCGCCGAGTTGCCCGAAGCCGTTGATCCCCCAGCAGTACACTTCGGTGGCTCCGACCAGGAGACCGCACGTGAACTGTCGCCCCAGCACGAGGGAGCTGAACGTGTGTCCGCCGGTCACCGCCACGGGCGACAAAGCGCAAGCCACGTCGGCCCCACCCTGACGACATACGTCGCTGGATGGAGCTCCGAGCCCGCCTTCGACATTGTACCCCCAACACAAGGCCACGCCGGTCATGGTCAGCCCGCACGTGTGGCTGCCGATGGAGTTCCCCTTGGAGGCGCGAACGACCCGGAAGCGCTCCGCAGTGGCCACCGGCGCCGGAACACCGGAGCCCGAAGCCTCTCCCGTGCCGAGCTCCCCGAACGAGAATTGGGTCGAGCCCCAACAATAGGCCTCGTCGTTCGTGTCGATGCCGCAGGCGTGGACGTCGCCAGCCGTGACGTCTCTCAGACCCGCGCCGGCCGCGACCACGACCCCGCCCGGCGCGCACGGGCGGACCGTGTTGTTGGAACTGCACTCACCGGTGACCTCCGACCCCAGTTGACCGTAGTCGTTCATCCCCCAGCACATGGCCTGGCCGCCGGTTGCGATGCCGCATCCGAAGAACAGACCGATGTCCACCCGCTGGAAGGTGAGCCCCGACTCCAGAGGCGCCGGAGAGCGGGAGCAGGGCCACTCGAATGCGCCGTAGTACCCGGGACAGTTGGCCGACGGGGCCACGGGGAGGCTTCCCGCCCAGCGGCTCGCTCCCCAGCACTCGAGGGCGCCCGAGGACACCGCCCCGCAGGACTGATAGAAGCCGGGGTACAGGGCGTCATAGGGTCCCCCGTCGACGGCCTGAGGCACGGGAGACGAGAACGGCGTTCCGATGCCCAGCTCACCTACGTCGTTCCGGCCCCAACAAAGAAGGTTTCCGGCCGTGGTCAATCCGCACGTGTGGTCACCTCCTGCGTCCACCGATGTGAACCCCCGGCCCCCGGCCGCCTGCACGGGCAGAGCGCTCGAGGTCGTCGTGGCGTCGCCGAACTGCCCCCAGGTGTTGTCTCCCCAGCACCATAGGGAACCGTCCTCGTTCAGCGCACAGGCATGGGCGCGGCCGGACACGAGGGCAACCCAATCCCCCAGAGCGGTGCCGGGAACGGGCGGCTCGACGGGGTCGTCTCCGCAGGCGGCCAACGAAAGCGCGACGGGGATCAGGCCCAATGCGACGAGATGGCGCCCCCGGAAAAGAAGGCGCGTCGAGGAAGGTCTCATCAATGTCCGGTGGGGTTCATTTGCGCTTTGCACGGATCAACAGATACGGGGCCGGGGCCGGTGGATTGCAGATGCGAGGTGGCGCAGACGGCTCGGCCGTGGGAGACTGACGGATCCCACCGCGTGGCACGTAGGGATCGTACATCGGTATGAATCAACGAAACGGACGACGGGCCGCGAAAGAGACCGACCCGCGCTCGGTAGGAGAACGATGAGTTCCGTAGCCATAGCCGAACACCCTGGAGACCTGGTAACCGCCCTGCGCCGCATGGGCGGCCTGGCGACGGTGGGTGACATCGTTGCCGCAACGGGCCTTCCCCGCAACGAGGCCGAGGCCGCCCTCAAGAGGCTACTGGAAACCCACGAGGGGCACCTGCAGGTTTCCGACGCCGGCGAGCTCCTGTACCGCTTCGACCCCCGGCTGATGGTCCGGGGCAAGGAGCCCCTTCTCACGCGGATCCGAAGCGCCGCCTGGGGTGCCTTCCAGGTCGGTTTCAAGGTCTGGACGGCCGCCATGCTGGTGGTCTATTTCGTCGTTTTCGCCGCTCTTCTGATCGCAGCTCTGACAGCGAACCGGGACAACAGGGGCGGCTGGAGCCGGGGGCGGGGCGGCCTGGGGGACCTCCTTTTCTGGCATTGGATGTTCGGGGGCCGGGGGTGGCGCCGTGGGGGGCTCTACTACGGGCACCGCCACGCCAAGCGGCTTCCCAAAGAGGCGCGGCCTCCCTTCTACAAGAAGGTTTTCGCCTTCCTTTTCGGCCCAGATGAGCCCAAGCCCACGCAGCTACAAAAGGACCGCAGCACGCTCCGCCTCATCCGGGCGAGGAATGGAGTGCTGACCACCGCCGAATTGGTGGAACACACGGGCCTCCCCCTTCCCGAAGCGGAAGAAGAGATGGGACGGATCACGGGCGCCTACGCGGGAGAACCGACCGTGTCGGACCAGGGCGAGATCGTCTATGCCTTTCCCGAGGTGATGACGAGCGCCCACGGGCGCGTGTCCGCCCGGGAGCCGAACCCGGCGTGGCTCCGGCTGGAGTACCCGAAGGAACTCACCGGAAACGACCGGAAGTCCGACGCCATCATCACCGCCATGAACGGGTTCAATCTCCTGGCGGGAATGACCGCTCCCTGGTTCATCTTCCCGAGGCTGGGCATCGCGGGACCCCTCGCGTTCCTCGGTCTCGTGGCCGTGCCCACCGTGTTCAGCTCGCTCTTCTTCGGCATTCCCCTGGTACGCCGATGGGCCTTGAAGAGGGAGAACAAGAAGCGGATGCTCCGCAACGTCCGGCGCCTTCTGGTCGGCCTGGTCTACAAGCGGAGCATCGGACAGGTGACGTGGGTCTCCGTAGAGGACGCGGTCCGTCACGTCTCGAGCAAGCTGGAGAGCTTCGATCCATCTCCGAAACAGATCCGAAAGGAGCTCGAGACCCTGGCCGCCGAATTCGACGCTGATGTCGAGGTGGACGACAAGGGGGCGACCCGGTACCGCTTCCCCAACATTCGCAGTTCGTTCGTGGAGGGAGAGCTGGTGCGAAGACGACTGTCACTCCACCAGGGAGACATCGGCGAGATCGTATACGACTCCGGCGATTCGAGCGCGGAGGCAAGCGCACGGGACATGGCGTCGTTCGATCGCGAGCTCGCTTCGGCAGAGATCGATCTCTCCCGCTACCTGCCCGCGCCGGATCGCGTGGGGTTCGAGGAGGACTTCGCGGTGGTCGCCGAGGACGACCGGCGCCGGTCCGCCTGAGACCCCGAGAGGCCGCCAGATCCTGCAACCGTGGCGCCGCTGCATGGTGGGTCCCGCTGTCCGGGGGTCTCCGTTAAGATCCAGGGTTCGTTGTGCCTGTCTACCCGTCGCCGGAGCTGAACAAACCCGGGATGAAGTCACCCTTGGGACTCCTCATTGCCGTGGCATTTCTCCTTGGGGCAGCGGCATGCGACACGACGGAAGCCGATCCCGAGAACGGGCGGCTGGCTCTGGATCCGTGCCCCCCTGAAGACCGGATCCCCGATGGCCTGTGCGGCTGGTTCAACGTGTTCGAGGATCGGGATTCTCAGACCGGGCGCCGAATCGACCTGAGGGTGGTCGTCCTCCCGGCCCTGGCCGGCTCACCCGAGCCGGACCCGGTCTTCATCCTGGCGGGGGGGCCCGGCCAAGCCGCAACGAAGATCATCGGCACGGTCCTCAGCGGCCTTCGTGACGTCAACCGCAACCGTGATCTCGTCTTCGTCGACCAGCGCGGCACCGGAGACTCCAACGCCCTCGGCTGCGATCTGAGCGACGACGAAGACCCCCAGGAGATTCTCATCGATCCCATGGTGGATGCGTCGGCCATGGAGCGGACCCTGGGCCGTTTGGTCACCTGCGTCGACTCCCTGAACGCGGACACGCGGCTCTACACGACCCCCATCGCCATGGACGACCTGAACGACGTCCGGGCGGCGCTGGGATACGGGAGGATCAACCTTTGGGGTGTGTCCTACGGGACTCGCGCCGCGCTGGTATTCATGCGGCGGCACCCGGACCTCGTGAGGTCAGCCGTTCTCGACGGATTGGCTCCCCAGGCCATCCGTCTTCCTCTCCACCTGGGGAGGGATAGCAACCGGGCGCTGGACATCTTGCTGTCCGATTGCGAGGCCAGTGCGGTCTGCAACGCCGCCTTCCCGCGGCTCGAGGAACGACTCGAGTCCCTGCTCGCCAGCGTCGACGAGCGCGCCCTCGGCACAACGGTGCTCCACCCACGTACCGGAACCGCGACCGACGTGACCATCACCCGGGCCTCGATCGCGTCTGTCATCCGCACCACCCTGTACAACCCGTATTTGTCGGCGTTGCTGCCCCTGGCACTGGATGACGCCAGCAAGGGCCGGTTCGAGCCCCTGGCCACGCTCAGCCTCGGAGCGGGTGGCAACGGGTCGGGCATCGCCCTCGGCATGTATCTCAGCGTCGTGTGCGCGGAAGACATGCCGTTCATCACGGAAGAGGACCGCCGAGAGGCCGAGCGCGACCGGCTGTTCGGGATGCGCCTGCTGGAGAATTTCGCGCAGATGTGTGAAGCCTGGCCAGCAGGGCAGGTCCCTGCCGGCTACACCGATCCGGTGTCCTCCACCGCGCCCGTTTTGTTGCTCTCCGGCAACCTCGACCCCATCACGCCGCCCGTGTGGGCTGAGCAGGCAGCGCGGACGCTCCCCAATTCCATGCACATCGTCGTGCCGGGGTCGGCCCACAACGTGTTTTCACAGGGCTGCCTCCCCGACTTGATCGACGAGTTCATCTCCAGCGCCTCCGTCGCGGACATCGACGCGAGCTGTGCCGAAGAGGTGGAGCGTCCGAGTTTCTTCGACACGCCCCTGGGGCCTTCCCTACGAGGACCCCAGTGATCGAAGTCAGGGGCCTGGCCAAGGCCTTCGGCACCGTCCAGGCGGTGAGAGACGTGTCGTTCCTGGCCCGGGACGGTGAGGTCACCGGGCTCCTGGGACCGAACGGAGCCGGGAAGACCACCACGCTCCGTATCCTCTACGGCTTGCTCTCGGCGGACCGGGGAACGGCTGCCATCGACGGGGTCGAGGTGGGGGGGCGTGCGGAAGACGCCCAGCGTCTCCTGGGGGTTCTTCCCGACGCTCACGGGCTCTACGCCCGGCTCACCGCCCGTGAGCACATGCGGTACTTCGGCCAGCTTCAGGGAGTGGACAAGGCACATCTAGAGCGGAGGATCGACGAGCTGGCGGAGCTCCTCGGCATGGGCGGCATCATCGACCGACGTGTCCACGGGTTTTCCCAGGGAGAACGCGTGAAGGTGGCGATGGGCCGAGCCCTGGTTCACGAACCCAACAACGTGGTACTGGACGAGCCGACCAACGGCCTCGACGTGGGCACGACCCGGGCCATGCGGAAGCTCATTCGTTCCATGCGGAGTGAAGGGAAGTGCGTCCTCTTCTCCAGCCACATCATGCACGAGGTCACCGCGCTCTGCGACCGCATCGTCATCATTGCCGAAGGGCGGACCGTGGCCCAGGGGACACTCAAAGAGATCATGGCCGAGACGGGCCATGCTTCGTTGGAGGACGCCTTCGTCCACCTCGCTGGGATCGACGAGGTCGCCTCGTGATGGGGACCGCGCTACGGGAAGGAAGGTCGATGTGAATCGCCTCGTTGGTCAGGTGCCCACGGTATTCCGGAAGGAGCTGCTCGACGCCGTACGCGATCGCCGGTCGTTGACCTCGGCGCTGATCTTCCCCTTGTTCGCTCCTCTCATGATCACGCTGCTCTTCGGGACGATCGCGGCCCGGGAGCGTGGGGCGCGTGAGGTGGACTTCCCCATGCAGGGCGCGGAGCGGGTGCCCGAGCTGGTCGGGTGGATCGAGCGGGCGGGCCACGAGGTGGTGCCCGTGGAGGGGAACTTGATCCGCGCGGTCCGGAGCGGGGACCTTCCCCTCGCGATCCGTGTGGACACCCTCTTCGCCCGCGACTACGAGAGGGGCGTACCCGCGACCATCGAGTTGATCGTGGACAACTCCAGGTCGGAAAGCGCACCGCTAGCCCGGCGCGTCCGTCAGGTCATTCAGGGCTATTCCAGTCAGCTGGGCACGCTTCGACTCATGGCTCGCGGCGTGTCCCCCGAAGCCACATCCCCGGTGGCGATTCGCGAAATCGACCTGGCGACGACGCAACAACGGTCCGCCGTGTTCCTGAGCTTCATCCCGTTGTTCATCATCATGGCGGCCTTCGTCTCGGGCATGAACGTGGCCATCGACACCACGGCTGGAGAACGAGAACGGCGTTCTCTGGAGCCCCTGCTGATCAATCCGGTGGCACGGACGGAAATCGTCCTCGGCA
>JAHEKK010000017.1:13477-16095 GCA_024638395.1 Gemmatimonadota bacterium
ACATTCGCGTCGGTGGGCATTCTGCTCGTTCTCACGACGACCCTGATCGCCGTGGACCGGCTGCCCCTGGAGGAGCTGGGGGCGAGGATGAACATCCGTCCCGCCGACATGATCGGCATCCTCGCAGGCACGGTTCCCCTGGCGTTCCTGGCATCCGGATGCCAGCTCGTGGTCTCTACTTTTGCGCGCTCCTTCAAGGAGGCGCAGATGTACATCAACCTCCTGATCTTCGTGCCCATGATCCCGGGGTTCATCGCCAGCGTGTCGTCGCTCCCGTCGGATTCGTGGGTGACGGCGATCCCCGCCCTCGGTCAACAGGTCCTTCTCACCGAGGTCCTCGGCGGGACCAATCCCGGCATCGCCCCATTCCTGATGGCCGGCTCCACGTCCATGTTGATCGGACTGCTTTGCGTTATCCTCACAGCAAAGCTCTTCCAGAACGAGAAGTTGGTCCTGGGGTCCCAATAACGTGTAGAGTACGACATGCTCCACGCCCCCAAGCAGACGCGCTCGAAGAAGACCCTGGAGCGGATACTCTCCGCCGCGCGGAACCTGATGGCGGCGGAGGGCGTCGATTCCGTCGGAGTGACCGAAATCGTGGCCGCCGCCGACTCGTCGGTCGGATCGTTCTACGCCCGGTTCGACGGAAAAGAGGACCTCGTCCGCGTCCTCCACGAGAGGCTTTGGGCGGAGGCCAGGTCCCGTTGGCATGAGGCTCTCGAAGGGTGGGACAACAACCTTCCCGCCGGCGACCGGGTCATCCATCTCGTCGGTATGCTTCAGGATACCGTGCGGCCCGATCAGGAGCTGCGTCGAGCCCTGGCACGGATGCTCGATCAGGAGGGCGCGGCCGCCCAGGCCGCCTTCGAGGACCGCATCGTCAGTGACGCCGTATCCCTGATGCACGCCGACGGGGCGATCCGTCACCCGCAGCCCGGCGCCGCCATCGCCCTGGGTGCACGGTTCGTACTCGCCGTGTTGCGGGACAAGCCTGGTCCCCTCCGGTGGAGCCACAACGGCGAGGACATGGAGCTGGACTCACCCGGCATCCGAGGCGAGCTGGCCACGGCCCTCCGGGGGTATTGGGGCGTCGGCACTCTGGTGCAGATCGGCCCCGATCCGTCGGATACCGCGGTGGAGTACTTCGACATCTGGAGCTGACCGCCCGGGGAAGGCCGCCCGGACTCGCGCCGAGGGGTGGGTCGCCGGCCGGACAGCCCGCCGCCGGCCGAGAAAAGCAGCGAGGGCCGGGCCCCCTGTCGGGAGCCGGCCCTCGCTTGAATCCCACTCACCACATGGGGTAGGACTTCGAGCCTGAACGCTACCTGGGCTCGGTCCCGTTCACGTACTCCTCGATGTTCGTGTACCCGTCTCCATCGGGGTCGCGGGAGGCATCGTTCTCACCGCGGTCCAAACCGAACCGCTCTTCGAAGGCATCGGGCATCCCGTCGCCGTCCCCGTCGCTACAGGCCCGACCCTGGGCCAGGTGGGGGATCCCGACGAAGTCGTCCGGATTGTCGAACTGGTGATCGGAGCCGGGCCCATTCCCTCGCCGAACCTGATCGACAATCCGCTCGTCGAGAGCATCCCTGACGTCCCTCCACCGTCCGTCACAGGTCAACTGCCCGTTTGCGCCCACGTCATCGAGCACGCTGTCGTAGGCACGGTTGGCCGACTGGACGTCCACCTGGATCTCGGGCCGGGCCCGACGACCGGACACGAACGCCCCGTCCGGGAGGGGGGTCCACTTGGCCCGGTAGTTGAACAGCTTGCGCTGGTTGGCGTTCGGGTCCGTCTGGAACGGATCGGCCACGTTGCCCTTTGCATAGAAGCGAGCCAGGGCTCCCAGGGTGTCATGTCCGATGATGCGGTGTCCTTTGCTCCACGGCCCGGCCTTGAAGTAGTTGTTCACATAGTCGACCTCCGAACCCAGGTCGGCCATCCCCACGTTCCCCTTCCAGTTGTACGACACGTTGTTGACGTGTTCCACCCGGGAGACCCCACGGTAGGACGGGTTCCGCCCGGCGGAGTGCGCCCAGAGGTTGTGGTGGATGGACAGCTCCTCCACGGGAATGGAGGGGTTCTTGTCCGGCACCACGATGAGCGAGCCCCGCGAGTGGGGAATCATGCCCACGGCGACCATGGATCGTTGCAGGGTCAGCCGCTGAATCCCCACTGCCCCGGATGCGTTGGGTGGGGATATGCTGAGTACCTCGTCGTTTCCGAACTGGGTGGAAATGTGGTCGAGAATGATGTCCCGACCCCCGAATACGGTTACGACATCGGGCCCTCCTGCACGGCCCTTCCCGGAGCGGAACCTCAGATGCCTGACCACGATGTCGCGCGATCCGGCTCCCCGGTCGATGGTGAACGCCACACCATCGGGATTGTGGATCTGCACCCCGTCACCGGGAGCGGTCTGGCCCGCGACGTAGATGCAACCCTTCTTGATGCGGTAGGACGTCCGGATCGTGCCCCCCGTCTCGAAGACGACGACAGACATCCTGTCCGGGTCGTTCCGCTCCAGTGCGTCGTAGAAGCTGCCGGGGCCGGACCCGTTCGTGTTCGTGACTTTCAGCACCTGGACATCGGAGCGGTCGCAGCGAAGCGTAGCCTCC
>JAHEKK010000420.1 GCA_024638395.1 Gemmatimonadota bacterium
GGTCGTGCGATCGGGGACGGCGGTCAACGTCGATCTCCAGGAGACGAGGATCGGAGGGAGGCCCGTCCAATTGGAAGGACGGACGGCGCTCGCGCCAGACCTGTCGCTAGTCCCTGACGTCGACCTCGTCGACCCGTACGAAACCGCTCAGGGTCGGCCACTCCGGCATGTTCCACGAGAAGGTCTTCTCAAAGCTCCCGGCGTACCGGGCTTCCACGACGACCAACTCCACGTCATCAAACCAGTCGTCGGGCAGTCTCGAAGGGTTTCGCCGCTGACGCAGGAAGTCTCCGTCGAACCCGATGGCCGTGAGGTGCTCGGAGAGGTGCGCGGCGCCGAGCAGCGTGTAGGTCCGCTGCCACCCCCCGTTGCCGTTCATGTTGGGGAGATAGTCCAGGTACTGATTGCTCAGCAGAACCAGGCCGAGTCGGTCGAAGACGTCACCGGCGTAGGGCGAGTTCCTCCGCAGCGTGCTCGTAGCCGTCCAACGGCCGCGAAGGTCGACCTGGAGCGATTCGCCGATCCGCCGGGCGGCGAGCACGGTGAGTTCGTATCCAGAGGCTTCCGTCGATGATCCCGGCCGAGCCTCGAGTCTCGCGATGGGCTCGGTCCGGTAGGCGTCGAAGGACCAGGTCGACTGGACGGGACCCACCTCGAGCTGAGCCTCCAACTCCTCACCGCTCTCGGTGGAGACGATGGGGACGTCCCCGATGAAGGGACGCGGAGGACGGGACGGGTCCTGTCCCACTCGATCGATATCTGGAACCGCGAAGGTGGCAGGGGACCGCGACATCCGGATGGCCATTGGGTTAGACGTCGGATCGGTCAAGAAACTCCGTTCACCCACAACCGTTCGGACGGAAGTCGGCAACACGGCAACTTCGGGACCCTGGTCGACCTCCAGGCGCATGCTGATGGTCGACAGCGTTTCTAGGCCGGGACCTCGGAGCGAGCCACGCTGGAGACTTGCACCTCTCACGACCATCGCACGGTCCCCTTCGAACGGGAACCGCTCCAGGTCCTGCGTTCGATTGGGGATGTCCGCCCAGTCGAACTGGATGCGCTGAATGGTGGGGACGAGGCAGAGGAGCGCCGTCGCGCCGATGAAGGCGCTGCGGCGAGTGTGACGCGTGAGGTATTGATGACTGACGATGGCGAGGCCCGTCGCGATGGCAGCCCATTGGTTGAGGTACGACTGCGTTGCGCTTACGCCCGCTCGTTCCCACCAGAGGCCAGCCACCTCCGGCGCGACCATGGTCTTGTAGATGGAAAGAACTGCCCAGATCCCCAGCGCTGTCCCGAGGACACCGCGCAATGTGCTTGTGAGGGCCGCCACGGCCATGGCCGAAGCCAGCAACGCGGCGGCGAATATGGCCGAGTCTGCCGTCAATCGGGCGAGTTCGGGACCGGCACCCAGCGACCGGAACCATACGGCTTCGATGAAGACGGGTATCGCCAGGAGAAAGAGGCCGGTGAACGCGAGCTTGGCCGTGAGCACGGAACCTGCACCTTGGGGCCGCGTAGCCCAGAACGCCCGGCTGCCTGACGGCTTGTCTGCGTGGACGACGAGAGCCGCGAGGATCGCAAGGGCGAGGGGCACCACACCGATGGGTATGGGAATGGGCATCCCGTCGTTGGGTCGTAACCCCAACACGTGAACCCCGACGACCGCGAAGAGGGCGCAGAGGTGCGGCCAGAAGCGCCTCACGTCTTTCGCGAACACTCCCAGGGCTCTGCGTACGGGACTCATCGGCTCTCCCGGAGGAACGGGTTCACCCGGATCTCGCCCCCAGGTGACGGCCACTCGTCCACTTCGTGCCCCAAGGTGCGGGTCAGGGATCCCAGGTAGACCGGCTCGACCCAGAAGAGCGTCGTGTCGTCGAGCCAGTCAGCGGGGATCGGAGGTCCGTCGCGAGGGTCGGCTCTGGTTAGGTCGAAGGCGATCGTTGCTGTCCGGTCGAAGAATGCGCTTCCATCCACGAAGTAGTGCGATGGTGCAGCCGAGTCCTCGCGTGATCTATCCGGGATCGATTGGCCAAAAGGCAGGTACTCGGATCGCTCGATGTTCCAGAGGCCTACGGCACCGGCGAAGGACGTCAAATTCTCGGTCCACATCGCTCGTTGGGCTCCGTACAGCCGCACGGTGACAGCCAGGGACCGCCTCGAGCGACGCACCTCGAGAACCTCCGCCGTCATCCCTGTGACGGTCCCCGAGGCGCCGACCTCCGGTGGAATGGCCGTTGAGACGCGGGTACCGAAGACATCGAAGCGCACGGATGTGTCAACTCGTCGGGCTTCTCTCAGTGGCTTGAGGCTATCCGAATCTCCCTTCGCGAGACCGACCTGGATGACCCCAATGCGCCCCACCGGCGGGAACTGATCCGCGAATCGTCCGAGGGGCCTCGCACCCTCCGGAGGAGGTACCGGACCGGGCCTGCCCCGCATCCCCCCAAACTCGTCGGGACCGATGGAGAACGTCCACGTATCACTCGGTCCGGTCAGCGTCGCGGTGACCTCATCAGAGTAGACGTCCGCGGAGTCGAGGCCGATGACCTGATACGTCGCCGCGATCGTTCCGCGTCGTTTCAGGGGCTCGCCGAACCCGCCCTGTTCATCGTGGCGAATGGACAACAGTCGGAAGTCGATCTCCTCGGCGCCGAGGAAGGGGACTCGCGCCTCCGGCGTCAGCGGGTCGGGGCCGAGTTGAATACGACTGAAGGGTAGGGTCACGAGGAGCGTTAAGAGAAAGGCGGCCGCGATGGCGGTCGAGCGGATCGTCCGCCCCGTCAGGTACTGATGAATCAGGAGCGATCCTCCCACCAACGCCCATCCAACCCGAAGCAGGTAGGCACGGGATAGCTCGTATGGTCGCTCAACCCAGAAAGACTCCGTGGGGAGAAGCCACTGAACGAATTCACCCCCGACCCAGGTGGCGACGGCGAGCCCCAGGAAGCTCGTGAGGTTCGGTGTGAGGGAAGCGCCCAGTGCCACGATGGCCAGGAGGCCACCGTGGTAGATCCCCGAGTCCAGGGCGAGCCCCCAGGTGGGTGCCGCCCCGCCCAGCGAGTTTAGCCACTGGACATGAGCGGCGATGGGCAGGACCCAGAGAAAGAGCCCGATGAACGCGGCTTTTCCGAGCAGGATCGCTCCCATGCGCATGGGCGATCCGCGTAGGAAGGACCGCCCCGTGTGTACCGCGTCGTCCTGGATGACGACGACGGTGAAGAGGGCGAACAGGATGGGGAATACCTGCACCGGGAGTACGCCGGTACCGGGAATACTGAGCATTCCGGGAACATCGAGGCCCACGGTCCGGTGCACACCCATGAGAACCGCCACGCCCAGCAGCCCGGGCCAGAAGCGGCGAAGGTCCTTCCGAAAGACGTGGAATGCCTGACCCACGAAGCTCACCGGAGGCCTCCTTGCGACTCCCAATCGCGTCCGCCGATGCCCTCGGCGGCGAGGGCCACGAAGATCTCGCGGAGGGTGGCAGGCTCGACGGAGACCCGCTCTGCTCCAGGGAGGTTCGCGCGCAGGTCGGCCTCCCACCCCTCGACTCCGTGATCGCAGGTGACGAACGAGATCCGATTGCCGGAGCGCTTCGGCGAGAGCCAGGTGGGGGGCAGCCCACTCATCTCCGTGAGGAAACCCGCCTGGAGCGCTACGTCGACGCGACGGAACCTGTCCTTGAGAAGGTCCAGAGGCTCGGAGAGGATCAGCCGCCCCCGATCGAGAAATCCGATCCAGTCGGCCAGATTCTCGAGCTCGCCGATATCGTGGGAGCACAGAAGAACGGTCCACTCTCCGCCCTGGGCCAGCTCCAACAGGCCGTAGACGATCTCATCGCGAACGAGAGCGTCCATGCCGGTGAAGGGCTCGTCCATGATGAGGATGCGGGGCCGAGGGGCGAGCGTGGCGAGCATGCCGACCTTCATCTGCTCGCCCCGGGACATCTTC
>JAHEKK010000421.1 GCA_024638395.1 Gemmatimonadota bacterium
ATTCGAGTGGATTGGATCCACACGCCCGGTAGCGATCTGTTCGTCGTGTTCGACACGGGCTACATGACCGGCGACTTGCTCGACCCCCGTACCGATCGCTGGCAGCGCCGCACCGGAGTGGTGAAGCTGACGTACCTCAAGGCGTTCTGATGGCCTGCATCCGATGAAACATCGACAGGGAGCGGCCAGAGGCACCCCGCCCCACGCAGGCCGTCCGGTACTGGTCCAGGGCCAGCCCATGGAAGAAGGCCGGGCCGCCATGATCCTGGTCCACGGCCGAGGGGCAGGTCCGGCCAACATCATGGAATTGGCCGGCCCTCTCGCCCACCCGTCTTTCACCTATCTCGCCCCGGCGGCCGCGGGGAACACCTGGTACCCGAACTCCTTCATGGCGGAGATCGCCTCGAACGAACCGGGCATTTCATCGGGCCTCTCCGTTCTCGCAGGACTCCTGTCCGACGTTGAAGCCGCGGGCGTGCCCCCGAGCCGAACGGTCCTGGCGGGGTTCTCCCAGGGTGCGTGTCTGACGTGCGAGTTCGTTGTCCGGCATCCGGCCCGGTACGGGGCGGCCCTCGCATTCAGCGGAGGGCTGATCGGTCCACCCGGTACCCCGTGGCAAACGACGGGCCACCTGGGCGGCACGCCGATCTTCCTCGGCTGCAGCGACGTGGATGCCCACATTCCGAAGTCCCGGGTCGACGAGACGGCCGAGATTTTCAGGAGCATGGGGGCCACCGTCGAGAAGCGCATCTATCCCGGAATGGGCCACCTGATCAACGAGGATGAGCTGGCCTACGCCAAGGCCCTGGTAGAGGCCGTAGCCGAGGGATAGGCCGGCGAGTAGCGCAGACGGTCCCCGGAGCCTACTCTGCCTCCATCCCAGCTACATCCAAGTAGTCCGGCCAGGCCGGCTAGCCAAGAGGCTCGCACTTGCTCGCGACCCTACCCCAGTGGCATGGGGCCCTGGTTTGCCTCTCCGCGTTTGGCTCCGTGGCCTTCGGCGCGATCATCCTCGCCCGGAATCCCCGGTCAGCATCGGCGCGCCTGCACTTCGTCTATGCTGCAATCGTCTGTGGATGGTTGATCTGCCTCGGCAACGCGGCCAGCGCCACGACCCGCGAAGAAGCGATATGGTGGGGCCGCAGTGCCCAGGTCTTCATCGGCGCGATGATCGGCATCATCTACCACCTCAACGTGGCTTTGGCCGGGCTCAGAAGGGAATACCGGCGACGGATCCAGGCTCATTGGGTGGTAGCCGTCATCGTCGCCGTCGCCGGCACGGCGGTCCCGGGCTGGGTGGCCGATGCGGAGCTACACTTCTGGGGCTACTACCCCGTGTACTCGCGGTGGGGTCTCATCACGGTTGGCCTTTTGGGGGTCGCTGTGGTCGAGGCCACGGCGGCTCTTCGCGTGTCCCTCGCCCGCTACGACCCCCGAACGGCCCAACATCGCAAGGCGGGGGCCTTCTTGCGTGGAAACGCCTTCACATGCCTCGCCTTCGTCGACTTCCTTCCGGCCTTCGGCGTGGCGGTCTATCCCGCCGGCTACATCATCATCTCCATCATGCACGCGGTGACCCTCTATGGGTCGGTGCGGTATCGGCTGATCGAGATCACACCGGAGTTCGCCGCGGATCACCTGCTCAGGGAAATCCCCGATGGTGTGGTGGTGGTGGACACCAGCGGCATGGTGCGCCTCGCCAACCCTTCTGCAGTCCGCCTCTCGGGCCAAACGAACCTCGAGCTCATGCACCGGCCCCTGCGCGACCGCAGCGGGCACGCTGCCGGCCTGATCTCCGTCATCAACCAAGGAGCCGGAGGAGGTCCGACGGCGGAGGTCACGGTAGGCCCCCCGGGGGCCGAGCGTACCTTGCGACTTTCAGGAACTCGGCTACTGGACCAACTGAAGTTCCCCGTGGCCGACGTCTGGGTCCTCCACGACATCACGGAGCAGCGTGTCGCCGAGGCCGAAAGGGAGCGACTCGAAGAGGGCGTGCGCCACAGGCAGAAGCTGGAGAGCCTCGGCGTCATGGCCTCTGGCATCGCTCACGATTTCAACAATCTGCTCGTCGGAATCATGGGGCATGCGGAGCTGGCCCGCGGCAAGGTGTCGGAGCCCGATGCGATCAAGGCCCACCTCGCCAAGATCGAGGGCGCGGCCGCACGGGCCTCCGATTTGACGGACCAACTCCTGACTTATACAGGGAAACGGCACAAGCAACGCGAACATATCCACCTGAATGAACTGATCGAGGAGATGGCTCACCTCATGCGCGCGGCCATAGCCAAGAACGCGACGCTCACGCTGGATCTCGGGCCCACGCTCCCCCCTGTCGATGGCGATCCGAGCCAGCTGAGTCAGATCATCGTCAACCTCATCATGAACGCCTCGGACGCTCTCGCCGGTGAGACCGGCACGATCTCCCTGAGGACCCACATGGGGATTCCGGACGCCAGCTACCGGCACTGGGGCCCGGCGGATGGCGGTCCGGTGGAGGAGCATGTGGTGCTCGAGGTGCGCGATACGGGCCGGGGCATGGACCCGGACACCCTGCGACAGATCTTCGATCCGTTCTTCACGACCAAGTTCGTGGGCCGGGGACTCGGTCTCGCAACCGTGCTGGGGATCGTCAGGGGACACGAGGGGCGGACACGAGTCGACAGTGCGCCGGGCCGTGGGACCTGTTTCAGCATCGCGCTTCCCTTGGCCAGCCCCGGGTCGGAAATCGACCGCGTTCCCACCGGCGGCGGCCAGGCGTGGCGGGGCAGCGGGCTGGCGCTATTGGTCGATGACGATCCCGAGGTCCGGACCATCGCCGGAGAGATGCTGGTCGATTCGGGATTCCGGGTCATCGCCACCTCCAACGGCCGCGAGGCCCTGGCAACGTTCGAGCGGTGGTCGAAGGACATCTCCCTCATCCTTCTCGATCAAACGATGCCGGACGTGAACGGCCCAGAGGTCTATGAGGGCGTTCGGCAGAAGTCGAGAGAGGTCCCGATCGTCGTCATGAGCGGCTTCAGCACCGCCTCCGTCGTTCTGTCGGACCGCTTCACCACCTTCCTCCCCAAGCCCTTCAGTGCGAAGCAGTTGGTCGCACGGATTCAGGAGGTCTTGGATCAGGACGTGGGCAGCGCGAAGGCCGTGATGTAATCACCGGGGCTCCCGATCCCCCCGCGGCCGCCCGCCACGATGACGATGTATTGGCGCCCACCCACCGCGTAGGTCATGGGCGCGGCCTGCCCACCTGCCGGAAGCTCATGCACCCACAGGAGCTCCCCCGTATCGGTGGCAAAAGCTCGGATGTGATCGTCCTGGCCCGCGGCAACGAACGTCAGCCCTCCCGCGGTGACGAGCGGGCCTCCGAACACGAGAGATCCCCACTCCCCGCTCCCCGGTACTCCCGCCAGGTCGGGGATCGTGCCGAGGGGACGCTCCCAGCGGATGGTCCCGTCTGAGAGATCCACTCCCACCAGCTTCCCGAAGGGAGGCGGGTTGCAGGGGAGACCGCTCGGTGAGATGAGAGGTTGGCGGCTCATGCCATAAGGGGTGCCCGCCTGTCCCGTATACTGACGGCCCTCCACCCGGTCCAGCGCCTCGAACTCCTCCCGCGGGTGGAGCCGGAGGTACATGGCCAACCGCTTCACGGTGGTGACAAGGATCTGCCTCTGCGGATCCCAGCCCATGCCCCCCCAGTTCAGTCCTCCGGCGAACCCGGGCCACATCATGATGCCGTCCAGGCTCGGGGGCGTGAAGATGCCTTCGTTCTCGAGGCCCTGCATCCAGCTCCTGCAGAAGGCCCGGTCCGCATCCGTCAGGCCCCAGGCGTCCTCTGCACTGAGCTCCGTCTCGTGGAGGGGCGGCGGGAGCACGGGGAAGGGTTGGGTCGGCCAGGTGGCCTCACCAGGAACTCGGCTGCCCGGC